>CACZSP010000130.1 GCA_902783905.1 uncultured Ruminococcus sp. | reverse complement strand
TGATACAGTCCGCTTTTTTTTCGAAAAACGGCTTTACCGGATGCGCCGACACGCCGGTCGAATTCCGCGGATGCACCGTTTTTCCCAAACGTTTTTTCAATCCCACCGATATGAATTCCGGAAGGATCGACGTCACTCCCGACACTTTTTCGATACATCACTACGCGGCGAGCTGGGAAACTCCGGTAAACCGGTTCAGGGGAAAGGTGTACCAGACCCTGTACAGATCCTTCGGAGAGGGATTCGCGGAGGGCGCACGCAGGGTGTTCGGAAAGAGGACCGGTAAGAAAAAATGAAGTATATTGTCATTCTTTTTCTGCTGACTTTTTCGATGACGCTGCTTTTTATCCGGCGCAGGCGCGGAAGGCTGCTTTACGCAAGCGTCATATCGTCCGCCGTTTTCGCCGTTTCCTCGCTGATATATTTAATATCCTTCGGATTCTACCGCGAGGACGTCTCGCTTTCGTCGGTAATTGTAATTGTCGGGTGCCTTCTCCTGATTTTTGCCGGAGAGGAGGCAGCCGCCCTGATTCCGCATCGCGACCGCGGATTCCGCCCGCTCGCCTTTTGCAATATCAGATCCGACAGCGTTTATTCGGTCAGAATCCCGATGCTGGTTGTCTGCTGCGCCGTGATGACGGCGGTTTTGGCGGTCAGGATCGTCGAAGTGTTCTCCCTTGCGGATTCCATCGGTAATTTCCGGACCTTTTCCGAAAAGATGGCAGCGGTCAGGGCATACAACGTGACTCACGTCGGGCGCGGTTCTTCGATACTTGTATCCCAGGCGGGAGAGTTTTCGTTCTGTTCTTTTATCGTCTGGACCTGCATGTTCTTTTATAACCGCATATCCGGGAAGGGAAAAGCGAATTTTGCGGAACTGATCCCTGCCGTTCTTTATTTTTTCCAGCTGTTTTTTATGACTTCGAGAATCGAATACATCAAGGCCTTCGTTTTTATCGTTGCCTTTATTGCCTTCATATCCTACCGTTTTCTCGGAGAACGCAGGGCGGATAAAAAAATACTGATCTGGTCGGCCTGTTCGGTTGCGGCTTTTCTTCTGATCTTTCTTTTCGTCGGGATTTTTACTTACGGAGCGGAATCCGGTAACGGCGTTGTCGCCAAAATCTCCAAATACTCGTCGAGTTCGCTTCTCGGGCTCTCGCGGTGGCTGGAGTCGGGCAGCGAAAGGGGCGGGCTGTTCGCGGAAAATACTCTGCGAAATATATATCTTTTTGCCGGACGTTTCGGATTCGACACGTCAGGTATAAGGATTCACTGGGATTTTTTCGGCTGGGACGGCGGAGAATCGAATATTTATACCGCGATAGCACCGCTTATTTCCGACTTCGGCGCGGCGGCTTCCGTGTTTTTCTTCAGCGTGGGATTTGCCGTCTGCCTTCTGTCCCGCAGTATTCTTGAAAACAAAGACCTCAATATATTCGTCCTGTTTATAGCCTCTCTTTTCCTTTACCCGGTTGTCGTTATGAGCGTTATAGACGATTTCAACGTGCTGATCACCACCTCCCTGATTTACGATCTCGTTTATATTCCGGCGATTTTCCTGCTCGGGTTCGCCCGCTCGGAAAAGGAGGAGTGCGCGGCATGAAATTCGTATACGTTGCGGTAGGCAACGACTATGATATGATAACATATTCGCAGACCGCGAAGGTCACTTCCGACGTTGCGTACTGGCCCGATCCCTATCACAGTCTGCGCGGACTGCGGAAAGCCCTGTTCACCGCTCACAACTCGTCAAGGATCAACTCGGTGATCCGTCTGCCCTTCCGCGGAGTATGGTCGGGCGTTTTCCTTCCGGAAAGGATTAAAAAAGAGCTCGACGGAGAGGACCGTATCTGTTTTATCTTCAACGAATTCGTTTTTCAGTACCTCGGGAACGGCATTCCCGGAGTGCTTAAAAAAAGATTTCCCGGATCGGTCAGCGTCTGTCTTTTCGACGACAGGGTCGAAAAAATCTCGCCGGTCTTCGGATTCGACGTTGCGAAAAAAGCCGCGGAGCTGTTCGATTTCGTTCTAACGTACGACGGAAGGGACGCCCGCGATTACGGTATGATTTATTCGCGTCCTTCCCTGATCGACTACTCATTCGTACCCGACGATCCTTCGGTGCCCGCCAGCGACGTTTTCTACGTCGGAAGGGCGAAGGACCGTCTCGACACGTTGATCGAAGTTTACGACAAATGCTCGGAAGCCGGACTTGCCCCGCTGTTTTATATTATCGAAGTTCCGGAGGAGAGGATCGTTCCGAGACCCGGGATCGTTTACAACAGGCGGCTTTCCTACGGGCAGCTCCTTCGTTTCGTCAAAAGGTCGCGGGCGGTCGTGAATATCACGCAGAAGGGAGCCGAAGGGATAACCCTGCGGGACTACGAGGCCTTCAGCATGAATAAATATCTGATTACAAACAATCCGATAATAACGGGTTCTCCGTTTTACACCCCGGAAAAGGTGATACTTCTCGATTCTCTTCCCGGAGGACTGGCGACAATGCGACCGGAAAACGACTCGATTCCGTGGAACGGGACGGAGGAGTATTCGGCGGTCAGATATTACGAATGGCTCGCCGGTCTGGTTTTTCGCACGAGTGACGAAGGATGAACGATTATTCCGCCGGCGTCAGAAGAAACGCCGTTCTGAACGTTATAAGGCAGATAAGCCGGATCGCTCTGCCGCTGATTACCTTCCCGTACGTGACGAGAGTCCTGACGAGCGAAAACTACGGCAAGGTCGGTTTCTGCGAGTCAATTATCAGCTATTTCGTCCTCGCCGCCTCTCTCGGCATCGGTAATTATGCCGTCAGGGAAGGTGTTTCGCAGCGCGAAGACAGGGAAAAGACGGAAAGATTTTCAAATCAGATCCTTTCGATAAACCTTCTTTCGACGCTGATTGCCTATTCCGCTCTGGGAGTTTTTCTTTTTTTCTGGAACGGGGAAGCGGAATACAAGCGGCTGCTCTTGATTCAGTGCGTCCAGATTCTTTTCGCGACCGTCGGCATCGACTGGCTTTTCAGCATTTACGAGGATTACCTTTATATTACCGTTCGCAGCGTGCTCATACAGGCGGCGTCGGTCGCGGCGGTATTTCTACTGATTAAAAAGCCGGAAGATTTTTATCTTTATTCGATTATTTCAGTGGGGTCGTCTGTTCTTTCCAATCTGGTGAATCTGTTCTATTCGCGAAAATACGTCCGCCTGAGACCGGTAAGGGATCTCGAACTTTCACGGCATTTGAAGCCGGTGCTGATACTCTTCGCCAACGTGGCGCTGGTACAGGTTTATCTCAATTCCGATCTGACTATGATAGGATTCATGCTCGGGGACACCGAAGTCGGAGAATACAGGGTATCGGTTCAGATTTATTCGCTTGTCAAAACACTTGTCAACGCGATAATCGCGGTTATCGTCCCGAGACTTGCCAAATACGCGCAGGATAAATCGGCCGACGCTTTCCGCTCGGTTTCGGTAAGGGCCTTCAAGGCAGTGACCGTTTTTCTGATGCCGGTGATCGTCGGACTTTTCATGGTCAGCAAAAACGCCGTTCTCATTGCCGGAGGCGAGGAGTATCTTGCCGGAGTTCCCGCCCTGAGAATACTTTGCGGCGC
>CACZSP010000129.1 GCA_902783905.1 uncultured Ruminococcus sp. | reverse complement strand
TAATGCGTGCAAAGGATCAAACCGTGCTTCCCGAAAACAGGCACAAAAATCTCTCGCCAATACACGCACGCGAATTGTGCGGTATCGACTTAAGACAATTGGGGCTGTTTAGAAGCCTGAATCAATGATTTGGGCAACTAAACAGCCTTTTCATTTGCAAACAGTTGAAAAAGCGGCAAAAGCGGTAAGGCAAACCCGGGAAAGCGTTATATCATGCCCCGGTCACCGGCGCGGCTCCGTTATTCCAGGCGGAGCGAAACAGAGAAACAAAAAAGGTTTGAATAGCAAAAAAATCTTGCTTTTTCTCCGGTTATATGATAAAATAATACGGATAGTGATTTTTCATTATGATAATTAATTAGCGTTCCGCCCGCGGCGGACCCGTGAAAGGAAAAAATATGGCAAAGATTGAAACGGCAAAGATCAGAAACATCGCCCTGCTCGGACACGGAGGATGCGGAAAAACCTCCCTCGCCGAGGCAATGCTTTATATCACCGGAGGAACCGACAGACTCGGAAAGCCCAACGACGGAAACACCGTATGCGACTACGATCCCGAGGAAATTAAGAGGGGCTTCTCCATCTCGGCGTCCATCGCTCCGGTAATGTGGAGAGACTGCAAGATCAACGTACTCGACACCCCCGGATACCTTGATTTCGTAGCCGAGGTCAAGCAGGCGCTGAGAGTCGCCGGCAGCGCGGTCATTCTCGTAGACGCGAAATCGGGCGTCGAGGTCGGCACCGAGCTTTCCTGGGATTACGCCGACGAGGCGGGAGTTCCCAAGACCTTCTTTATAAACAAATATGACGACGGCGAAGCCGATTTCGACCGCGTTTTCTCCCAGCTGAAGGAAAAATTCGGCGCGTCCGTCTGCCCGGTCACCGTTCCGGTAAAGACAGGCGACGGCATCGTTCTCGTCGATCTCATTTCGATGAAGGCGTATAAATTCGATCAGAAGGGCAAGCCCTCCGAGATCCCGATGACCGACGCCCTTTCTTCCGCCGCCGAAGCGCACAAGGCCGACTTCAACGACGCCATCGCGATGGTCAGCGAAGAGATGATGGAAAAGGTCCTCATGGAGGAGGAGATCACCCGCGAGGAAGCCGCCGCGGCTCTGCACGACGGCATCGTTTCCGGAAGCATCGTTCCCGTCTACTGCGGTTCGTCGGTCACTCTCGCCGGAGTTGCCGAGCTTCTCAACGCCGCCGTCGACGCCTTCCCGAAGTTCACTTCGAAGAAAGAGGAAAAGCTTGCCGACGGTTCGAAGACCCCCATCGAGGAAAACGGAAAGACGGCGATATTCGTATTCAAGACGGTCGCCGATCCCTTTGTCGGAAAGATGTCCTTCTTCAAGGTTATGAACGGAACGCTGAAGAAAGACGCCGTTCTGAACAACGTCTCCACCGGCTCGACCGAAAAAATGGCGCATATCTACACCGTCAAGGGCAAGCAGCAGACCGAAGTCGACGAGCTCGCCTGCGGCGATATCGGTATGATTGCAAAGCTCGCCAACACCAATACCAACAACACTTTGCGCGAGGCGGGAGACGCCGCCTACGCTCCCACGGTATACCCCGAGGGATATATGACACAGGCGATCATCCCCGAGACAGCAAAGGACGAGGGCAAGATCTCCCAGTCGCTCGCACGTCTCGTCGAAGAGGATCAGACGCTGAAATACGTCACCGATCCCGAGACCAAGCAGATGGTGATCACCGGACTCGGCGACATGCATCTCGCGGTCCTTGCCGCAAAACTGAAATCCCGCTACGGAGTCAGCATCAAGCTTGAAACTCCGAAGATCCCCTACCGTGAGAAGATCACCAAGTCGGTCGACATCCACGCCCGCCACAAGAAGCAGAACGGCGGATCGGGCCAGTTCGGAGACGTCTGGATCAGATTCGCTCCGGGCGAGGAGCCGGGACTTACCTTCACCGTATCGGTCGTCGGAGGCGTCGTTCCCAAGAACTTCAACCCCGCCGTCGAAAAGGGACTTCTCGAAGGAATGCAGAAGGGCGTCGCCGGATTCCCGATGACCTTCCTCGCCGCCGATCTTCACGACGGTTCCTACCATCCGGTCGACTCGGATGAAATCTCTTTCAAGACCGCGGCCATCATGGCGTACAAGATGTGCCTCGAACAGGCCGGCCCCGTTCTTATGGAGCCCGTCGGAGACCTTGACATCACCGTTCCCGATTCACTCGTGGGCGACGTTATGGGAGATCTCAACAAGAGACGCGGAAGCATCATGGGTATGGATCCCGCATCCAAGAAGGGCTACACAGTCGTTCACGCCACCGCTCCCAAGGCCGAGCTGCTCGACTATCCGATCGCTCTTCGCGCCATGTCTCAGGGCAGAGGATCCTTCAGCTTCAAGGTCAGCGATTACGCCGTCGTTCCCGGCAACATCGCTCAGAAGATAGTCGAAGACTACAAGAAATCTCAGGAATCGTAAATCGACCCGCCGGCTGGCGCGGTATTTCCCCCACAAACGCGCCTCACTTCATCCGGATCCAAGCCGGAGGACGTGGGGCGCAAGTTTCAAAAACAGGGCGCAGGACCTTACGCCCGGAAAACGGAGACTGAATTATGGACAACAGACCCGGAGGACGCAAAACAAACGTAACCGGACAGGGAAAAGATATCAAAAGAAGGGGAGAGGGGCTCGGCACGGGGCCCGTCGGACGCCGGGACGGATATTCCGGAAGGTCCGGATCGTCGTCGGGCGGCGGCACCCGCGCGCTTCCCAAAATAGGAGGCATAGGCGCGGTAATCCTCGTCGTGGTTCTCCTTTTGTTCGGTAACAAGCTCGGACTCAACAACCTTTTCGGAGGCGGATCGGGAGTCGGACAGCTGGCTTCGCTGGTGCTTCCTTCGTCGGTCTCTTCGCTGTCGGATCTGACCGGATCGCTCGCGTCGGGTACGTCGGACGGATGGAAGGTGCAGCCGGACAACGGTCAGCTCGACCGTACTGTCGCCGCGGGTGCCCGCGACAAGCGCACCGTTCTCAAGGGCGACGGAACCGACCGCACGACCATGATGGTCTATATGTGCGGTACCGACCTCGAGTCGAAGCACGGGATGGCGTCGGCCGATCTTGCCGAGATGGCGGCTGCGACTCTGTCGGACAAACTCGACATAATCGTTATGACTGGCGGCTGCAAGCAGTGGAAGACGTCCCAGATCTCAAATAAATACAATCAGGTATACAAGATCGTAAAGGGCGGCATACAGCCGCTCGAGGACAATTTCGGCACGGGCGCCATGACCGATTCCGCCACGCTGACGAAATTCATCAAATACTGCACCGAAAACTACAAGGCGAACCGGAACATCCTCGTCCTCTGGGATCACGGAGGCGGATCGGTCTCCGGATTCGGATACGACGAGAAGAGCACGAAATCCGGCTCGATGACGCTTTCCGGGATCGCGAAGGCGCTGAAGAACGCGGGTTCGACTTTTGATATCATCGGCTTCGACGCCTGCCTTATGGGCACGCTTGAAAACGCCCTCACTCTGGACGACTACGCCGATTATCTCATCGCCTCCGAGGAGACCGAGCCGGGCGCCGGCTGGTACTACACCGACTGGGTGAGCAAACTGGCGAAAAATCCCGCTATATCTTCTCTCGATCTCGGCAAAAAGATCATCGACGACTTCACCTCCTACTGCTCCGATAAGCTTCCCGGACAGAAGACCACGCTGTCGCTTACCGACCTTGCCGAGCTTTCGGCGACGATCCCGGCGAAATTCAAGGCGTTTGCATCCGATACGGCGAACATGATCAGCGGAGACGGTTTCAAGAAGGTCTCGGAGGCGAGAGCCGCCAGCCGTTCTTTCGCCGTTTCGTCGAAGAGCGATCAGGTCGATCTTTCACATCTCGCGTACAACATCGGAACAGACGCCGCCAACGAGCTGGCGGCAGCCGTGCGTGGCGCGGTCAAATACAACAAGACCTCGAAAGAGATAACCAACGCCTACGGACTCGCGATCTACTTCCCGTACGAAAAGACGGGGAAGGTAGACAGCGCCGTAAAGGTGTACGAGGAGATAGGTCTCGACGAGGAATACTCGAAGGCGGTCAAATCCTTTGCCAGCGTCGAGGTCGCCGGCCAGGCGGCGGCGTCGGGAGGCACCGCTTCCCAGTCGCCCTTCGGAATGCTCGGTCAGATCCTCGGTCAGTCACAGCAGTCGTCCTCTCCGTCCGCGACCGATATTTCGGATATTCTCGGCTCGCTCACCGGCGGTTCGGGAGCCGGATCGCTGCTTTCATCCCTGACGGGAGGCGCATCCTCCTTCTTCGGGATCGACAGCGACAAGACCGCAAGGTACGTCTCGGAGAACCTTCTCGATCAGTCCGCGCTCATCTGGGTCAAATCGGGCGACGGATACGTGATGAAGCTGGACAAGGATCAGTGGGATCTTGTAAGCAGCTTAAAACTCAATCTCTTCTACGACGACCGCGGGGGTTATATCGACATGGGCCTCGACTGCCTGTACGAATTCAACTCAAACGGCGAACTTGTCGGCAAATTCGGAGGGACCTGGCTTGCCATCGACGCACAGCCGGTCGCCTACTATTGCGAGGATATAACCGAGAATAACGGAGCGATCAGCGTGACGGGACGCGTTCCGATCCTTCTCAACGGCGACAGAGCCGAGCTCGTTATTTCCATCGACGGAAAGACGGGAGAGGCGCGCCTTGCCGGCGTCCGTCCGGTCTACGTCAAGGGAGAGACCGATACCGCTCCGAAGGCGATAGAGGCGCTGAAGGACGGAGACAAGATCGACTTTGTATGCGATTACTATACCTACGACGGAAAATACGAGGACAGCTACATGCTCGGCGATCAGCTGGTCTACAGCGAATCGAAGGGACTTCAGATCTCCGACGTTTACGTCAACACGAAAAACTGCGTCGCTTCCTATCTGTTCACCGATATATACGACAGAGAATACTGGACGGCTCCGATACCCGACTGAGCCCCGTTCTCTGATCAATGATCTACGCGCCCCGCGAAACGCATTTCGTTCCGCGG
>CACZSP010000128.1 GCA_902783905.1 uncultured Ruminococcus sp. | reverse complement strand
CTTTGTAAACGGCGATATTGTTTTTTATCTGCCGCTGTCCCTCTTCGGTAAATACGGCGGCGCCGCCCTTCTGGATGATATAAGAGACTCCGTTTGTCTTGGTGGTGCGGTTGCGTATCCACATTTCGTTGAGCGACATACCGTTCCGAACGAGCGATTTCGGGATCACGGTGTATCCGAGACGCGTTCCGGTAAATCCGGCCGTTTTGGAAAGCGAGCATATTTCGACAGCGCAGGTTTTCGCGCCGTCGAGCTCGAAGATGCTGTGAGGGATCTCCGGATCCTCTATGAACGCCTCATAAGCCGCGTCGAACAGTATGACCGAACCGTTTTCGTTGGCAAAATCGATCCATTTTTGCAAAAGGACACGGTCGAAGGCGGCTCCCGTCGGATTGTTCGGCGAACAGATATAAATAAGATCGGCCGCGGCGAAGGCGTCGGGGGATGGAAGAAAACCGTCCTTCGCGCCGGAGGAAAGATGAACGATTTTTCTTCCGGCTATGATATTGGCGTCGACGTAGGCGGGATACGCCGGTTCGATGACGAGAGCGGAGCTTCCGCGGTCGAAAAGATCCAGGATATCTCCCAACTCGTCGCTCGCCCCGCTGGATATGAAGACCTCGTCATCTTCGACGGCGGCGCCGTTCGCGCGGTAGTGTTCTCCGATCGTATGCCGGAGAAAGGGGGCTCCGCATTCCGGCATATATCCGTGAAAATCCCTGCCCGCCTGATCGTCCACCGCGCCGTGAAGGGCGCTGATCACGGCTGGGCAGAGCGGGAGCGACACGTCGCCGATGCCGAGCCGCAGAAGACGCTTTCCCGGGTGGGCTTCGGAATAGGCCTTGACCTTCTGCGCGATATTGAAAAACAGATACGATTCCTTCAGTTCGGCGTAATGAGCGTTGGGCTTCAGCATAGATCGGTCTCTCCTTCGTAAACGCTCTCGCAGGGGCCGGTCATAACCGTGCTTCCGTCTTTTTGGACGGTGATCTCGAGTTTTCCGCCGTCGAGAACGACGGTTACCGGGCATCCGTATTCGCAAAATCCTTTACTTGTCGCGGCGGCGACTGACGCGCAGGCGCCGGTTCCGCAGGCGGCGGTGACTCCGCTGCCGCGCTCCCAGACGCGCATACGGAGCTCGTCGGCAGACAGGACCTGCACGAATTCCACGTTTACCCCGCCGGGGAAAAATCCGCAGTTTTCTATTTCGGGTCCCGTTTTTTCGACCCGGACCGCTTCGGCGTCGTCGACGAATATCACCGCGTGGGGATTGCCTACCGAGACCGGCGTGCAGATCCCGTCGAACCCGGGAACCGGCAAAGCAATGTCCTCTTCGACCGACGAGCGTCCCATATCGACGCGGGCTTCCCGCACCCTTCCCGCCCGTACCGACAGTTCGAGTGTTTTTATGCCCGACAGCGTTTCGACCGAGAGTAACGTCTTATCGGTATATCCCTTGTCCCAGACGTATTTTCCGACGCAGCGGATGCCGTTTCCGCACATCTTCGCCTCGCTTCCGTCGGCGTTGAAGATACGCATCCGGAAGTCGGCGCGGGAGGAAGGAGATATGAATATCATCCCGTCGGACCCGGCGCCGAAACGGCGGTCCGAAAGCTTTCTGCATATTTCCCCGACGTTTTCGGGGACGTCTCCGTAAACGTAAAGATAATCGTTTCCGAGTCCCTGCATTTTAGTGAACCGCATCGTCATTTCTCCTTTGCGTCGATAGTTGAAATACCCATGGTCGTTTCCTCCAGCACGTCGAGCAGCAGGCGGACCGTGTCGAGGGAGGTCAGCATCGTGATATTGTTCTGCGCCGCCGCTCGGCGGATGGCTGTTCCGTCGCCGTAATGAACCCCGGAGAGGATCGCCCTCGTATTGATCACGTAGCTTACGTATCCGGCGCGGATCGAGCGGATGACCTCGTCGCTTCCCTCGCTGGGCTTGTGCAGAATTCTCGTCCTTATCCCGCGCGAGTTCAGGACTTCTCCGGTAAGCGTCGTCGCCTCTATCCGGAAGCCGAGATCGTAAAAGCGGCGGACGAGCGGTACGGTCTCCTCCTTGTCCTCGTCGGCGACGCTGACAAGCACCGTCCCGTAATTGCGCAGGGTGAGCCCTGCGGCGGTCATCGCCTTGTACGCCGCCCGGTGGATCGTTCTGTCGTAACCGATCGCCTCTCCGGTGGATTTCATCTCGGGAGACAGATAGGCGTCCATTCCGCGCAGCTTCGAAAAGGAAAACGCGGGGACTTTAACGTAGTACCTTTCTTTTTCCTTCGGATAAAGGCCGAAGATGCCCTGCTCCTTGAGGGAGGTTCCGAGCATGGCGCGTGTGCCGATATCGGCAAGAGGGAATCCTGTCGCCTTCGACAGAAACGGGACCGTTCTCGATGAACGCGGATTCACCTCGATTATATACACTTTCTCGTTTTTGTCGACGATAAACTGGATATTGTAAAGCCCTTTTATTCCGATCGCGGGCCCGAGTTTTTTCGTGTAGGCGAGAATTTCCGATTTTACCCGGTCGGACAGCCCGCAGGGAGGATAAACGCTTATCGAGTCGCCCGAGTGCACGCCGGTGCGTTCGACTAGTTCCATGATCCCGGGCACGAAGACGTCGTACCCGTCGCAGACGGCGTCCACTTCGACTTCCTTGCCCTTGACGTATCTGTCGATAAGGACCGGCCTGTCTTCGTCGATCTCGACGGCAGTCTTCAGATAACGGAGCAGTTCGCTTTCACCGGCTACTATCTGCATCGCCCTTCCTCCCAGGACGAAGCTGGGCCTGACGAGCACCGGGTAGCCGATCTCTCCGGCGGCTGCGACTCCGGCGTCGATATCGGTCACGGCGGTTCCCCGCGGCTGCGGGATCCCGAGCGAAAGGAGCAGACGTTCGAAAAGATCACGGTCCTCGGCTTTGTCGATGGCGTCGCAGTCGGTTCCTATCAGCTTCACTCCCCGTTCGTGAAGCGGTCCCGCCAGATTTACGGCTGTCTGACCGCCGAGAGTCGCCACGACGCCCTCCGGCTTTTCGAGGGCGATGACGTTCATTACGTCCTCGGCGCAGAGAGGCTCGAAATAAAGCTTGTCCGAGCAGGTGTAGTCGGTCGAAACGGTTTCGGGGTTATTGTTTATTATTATCGCCTCGTATCCGGCGTTTTTGATGGTCCGGACAGCGTGGACGGTGGAATAATCGAATTCGATGCCCTGTCCGATGCGGATCGGACCCGAGCCGAGAACGACGATCTTCTTTTTGTCCGAGACGACGGATTCGTTTTCCTCCTCGTAGGTCGAGTAGAAATAGGGGATGTAGCTGTCGAATTCGGACGCGCAGGAATCGATCATCTTGTAGACCGGAAGGATGCCGCGATCCAGTCTGAAACGGTAAACGTCGGTCTCGCCGCATTTCCACTGACGGGCGATCTCCCTGTCGGAAAAGCCCAGTTTTTTCGCGGCGCTCAGGATCCCCGGATCGAACGGGTTTGCCGCAAGTTTCTTTTCTTCTTCGACAATATTGCGTATTTTCCGGATAAAGAACCGGTCGATCCCGGTTATCCGGGCGATTTCATCCGCCGTCCGTCCGCGCCGGAGCAGCTCGGCGACGGCGTAGTAGCGGTCGTCGGTTCCTTCCTTCACGTATTCAAGGAGACGCTCGGTTTCCTCTGCGTCGAATTTTGCCAGATGAAGATGAAAAGCCCCGGTTTCCAGAGAACGGATCCCCTTGAGCAGGCTTTCCTCGAAGCATCTGCCGATGCTCATCGTCTCTCCGGTCGCCTTCATCTGGGTGGATAGAACGTTGTTCGCGTCGGTGAATTTGTCGAAAGGGAACCTGGGAAGCTTTGTTACGACGTAGTCGAGCGCCGGTTCGAAGGATGCCGGAGTATTTGCCAGCATTATCTCGTCCAGCGTCATTCCGACGCCGATTTTCGCCGAGACCCGCGCTATCGGGTATCCGCTTGCCTTTGACGCCAGAGCCGAGGAGCGGGAGACTCTCGGGTTGACTTCGATCAGATAATAGCGGAAGGATTCCGGATCGAGGGCGAACTGAACGTTGCATCCGCCTTCTATCTTCAGCGCGCGGATTATCTTCAGGGCGCTGTTGCGGAGCATCTGGTATTCTTTGTTCGTCAGGGTCTGGGAGGGGCAGACGACGACCGAGTCGCCGGTGTGGATTCCGACGGGATCCACATTTTCCATATTGCAGACGGTTATCGCCGTGGCGTTTTTATCGCGTATGACCTCGTATTCGATCTCCTTGTAGCCCCTGACGCTTTTTTCGACGAGCACCTGCCCGACGGGAGAAAGCTCAAGGGCGTTTTTCATCGCCGCGCGAAGCTCGTCCGGATCCGCGGCAAAGCCGCCGCCGGTGCCGCCGAGCGTAAAAGCGGGGCGCAGTACGACCGGATAGCCGATATCCCGGGCGACGGCAAGCCCTTCGTCCGCGCTTTCCGCGACTCCCGAGGGCAGGGTGGGTTCTCCGAGGGAGGCGCAGAGGAGCTTGAACTCCTCCCGGTCCTCCGCCTGTTCTATCGAACGTCTTTTCGTCCCGAGCAGCTCGACGCCGCATTCTTCAAGAATGCCCTTCTTTTCAAGCTGCATGGCAAGATTGAGCCCCGTCTGTCCGCCGATCCCGGGAAGGATGGCGTCGGGGCGCTCGTAGCGTATAATCTTTGCGATGTATTCAAGAGTCAGCGGCTCCATATACACCTTGTCGGCCATCGAGGTATCGGTCATTATCGTCGCGGGATTGGAGTTGCAGAGGATGACCGTGTACCCTTCCTCCTTCAGCGCGAGGCAGGCCTGAGTCCCGGCGTAATCGAATTCTGCCGCCTGACCTATGACGATGGGGCCGGAGCCGATCACGAGTATTTTTCTTAAATCGGTCCTTTTAGGCATCGGTCTTTTTTTCCTCCATCATTCCGGTAAAGCGGTCGAAAAGGGAGGCGCTGTCTTCCGGTCCCGGTGCGCTTTCGGGATGAAACTGAACGCTGAAGGCACTGGCGGCGGCGCAGCTTACGCCCTCCACCGTTCCGTCAAGCAGATTGCGGTGGGTCACCGACAGTCCCGTTCCGGCGAGACTGGCTTCGTCTACGGCAAAGGAATGGTTCTGCGACGTGATCTCGATCCTGTCGGTCTCAAGGTCGCGGACCGGATGGTTTCCGCCCCGGTGTCCGAATTTCAGCTTGTAGGTTTCGGCTCCCATTGCGATCGAGAGGATCTGGTGCCCGAGGCAGATGCCGAAAACGGGCAGCCTGCCGATCAGCGCCCGCACCGTCTTTGCCGTTTCCGGGACGTCGGCAGGATCGCCGGGGCCGTTAGAGATCAGAAGGCCGTCCGGGGAAAGAGAGAGTATTTCCTCCGCCGGAGTGTTCCACGGAACTACTGTCGCGCGGCATCCTCTTTTCAGCAGAGACCGGAGGATGTTGCGCTTCATTCCGCAGTCGATCACGACTACGTGAAGCCCCGCTCCGTGATCTCCTTCGGAATACGGGGCGGAGCAGCTGACTCTCGATACCGCGTCGGACGGGGATTTGTGCGCCTTCAGTCTTGCCAGCCCATCGTGCAGAGGGGTGCCGGCGGACGTCAGGAGGACTTTTCGCGTGCCGAAGTCTCTGATCGATCTGTTCAGTTTTCTGGTGTCGACGCCGCTGATCCCCGCGATGCCGAAGCGTTCCATCACGTCCCCGAGCGAAGCCGACGAGCGGAAGTTCGAGGGCTCCGGGTTGTATTCGCGCACGATAAGAGCGCCGACGGACGGGGAGACGGATTCGTAATCGTCGTCCGCCATGCCGTAGTTTCCGATCAGAGGATAGGTCATGACGACCGCCTGATCGGTATATGAGGGATCGGACAGTATTTCCTGATAACCGACCATCGAGGTGTTGAACACAATCTCGAGGATCCTCTCGCCCGCGGCTCCGAAGGAGGAGCCGTAATATTCGATCCCGTCTTCGAGTATGATTTTTGCGTCGGGCCTTTTCATACCCTTCATCCTGTTTCAGCCGTTCGCGTTTTTTTGTTTTTCGACCGCAGCTCCGATAAACCCGAGAAAGAGCGGATGCGGTCTGTTCGGGCGCGACTTGAATTCGGGATGATACTGAACTCCCACGAAGAAATCTCTG
>CACZSP010000127.1 GCA_902783905.1 uncultured Ruminococcus sp. | reverse complement strand
TTGACGGCTCTTTTTGCGCCTGTTATGACGTCGAAATCTTGAAAAACCGCCTGTTTTCCTGCGATTTCTCAGTCAAAACAGGCACAAAAATACCTCGCCAATACACGCACGCGAATTGTGTGGTATTGCCTATACATTATTATATCACACACAAAGGGTCCGGTCAAGATTTTCCGGGCTCTTTTGTAACGCTCCGCGGGGATGAACCATTTTATTCTTGACTAAACCTCGGATTAGTGGTAATATTATATTGGATGCCTGCAGATTCCCGGGTTTTCGCAGGCGACTGCCAAATATTTATCGGAGCATAATTTTCATGAGAAAACACGGTGTTTCACGGATCGTTTTTATCTTCTGCCTTGTCGCCGCACTGCTTGCCGCGGCCGTAACGCTTGCCGCGTGCAACGGGAAGGATACCCCTAAAGCGGACGTATCGTCTTCGTCGGCGCCGCTGGAATCTTTCCCTGCCGAGACTTTTCCCGCGGAACCGGAAGAAACGGACGTCGTATTCTTTTCAGGAAAGCAGACGTCTTACAGACTGGTCCGCGCGACGGGGGGCGCGTCGGCGGCTCTTTCAAACCGCTGCAACGATCTCGGCGACGCGATCAACAAGTATATGCTGATCGGCGGAGAGAAATATCTGTACGCCGACCGTGATACTTCCGACGCGACCGAGTTCGAGATACTCGTCGGACCGACAAACCGGCCCGAATCCGCGGAGGTCGTATCCTCTCTCGGGAAAAAAGATTTTGCCGTAAAGATCGTCGGAAAGAAACTCGTAATAGTCGGAATCGACGACGACTCTTCGATCGAAGCGGTGAACTGGTTCATCAAAAACTTCATTGAGGGACGCGATTCTCTCGCGCTTCCCGAAGATTTCTGCTACGTGCGGTCGAAAGCCCCGAAAATCAGTTCGCTCAGCCAGGAGGACCTTTACTGGGATCTTTCCACCGATTCTCCCGAGATAACCGCGGAAATATTATGTCCCGGCGGAGCTCCCCTGCTCGTCGGCTTTTCGGTCGACGGCCATGACGTGACCGATGCTGTGAAGCTTGACGGACGGATCCTGAAAATGTCGGGCATCAGCTTTGAAAACGGTATGCACAGGGCGAGTATCATTCTCTCGACGCCCGACGGCTTTTGCGGTTACGAAAGCTTTCAGTTCGGGACGGGCGAGTGCGAAAACATGAACCTGTACAAGGGAGAGGTTCACGCACACACCTCCGATTCCGACGGCATCGGAACCGCCGAGGAGGCGTATACCTACGCGAGAGACGTGGCGAAGCTTGATTTCTTCGCCGTCACCGATCATTCCAATTCATATCCGGAAGCGAATTACAAATCGATCCACGTGCCGCTGGCTGACAGTTTCAACGAACCGGGAAAATTCGTCGCTCTCTGCGGATACGAGGAGACCTATTCCTACACTTCGGGTTATTACGGACACCTGAATACCATCAACACCCCGGTTTACGCGCTGAGATCCGAGCCCCTCGAGTCCTACTATAACAAAATGACCAAGGCGGCCGGCGCAATAGTTCAGTTCAACCATCCCGGTTATTCCTGGGGAAACTTCCTTGAATACGATCTGTACACCCCGAAATACGACAAAGTCGTGAATCTTTTCGAGTTCAAGGGTTCGGGATACGACAACGAATGGGCTCTCTGCCTTGCCAAGGGCTGGCACGTTTCGCCGATGCACAACGAGGACAACCACCAGGGGAAATGGGGGACCGTCAACGAGGCGGTGGGATACGTTCTCGCTCCGTCGCTGACGCGGCAGAACATAACCGAAGCGATGACGATGAACCGCTCCTACACGACGACCGACCAGACCCTTCTCATCTATTTCAAAATAAACGACGTCTGGATGGGCGGCAGACTCGACAATCCCGACAAGCTCAACGTGTCGGTCAGCCTCAGGACGAGGAAGAATCTCGGTACCGTTCAGATCATTGCCGAGGACAACATCGTCGTTGCGTCCTGCAGCGCCGGCAACAAACGCGAACTTGAATGGAACCTGACCCTCGAGCCGGAATACGACTATTACTACGTAAAGGTCAACGCCAACGGATTTGCCGTGACGGCGCCCGTCTGGGTCGAAAACCGCGATAAGATCAATATCACCGGAATGGACAGGAAACTGATCTCTTTTGACAACGGATCGGATAAGGATCACAGGGTTTCCGCGACTTTCAGGGCCGAAGCGGCGATGACCGACGTGAACGTAAAATTCTATCAGTCGGCGCTCGGCGGCTTCGATATAACGAAGGAACCCTGCGTCGGGGAAAAGAAGATCGGGAACATGGCCGCGGGAGAGACCGCCGAGGCGTTTGCCGACGTCGCGTACTCTCAGGCAAAACCGAGGATAACCGCCGTCGTCACCGGAAAGATCGGCGAGGGCACTTATTCGGATACCTTTTATATCCAGCTGACGCCGCTGCTCTTCTCGGAAATCTGCGCGTCGGCGTCGGGATACTCCTACGTGGAGCTGTTCAACGCGACGGCCGATCCGGTAGATCTGTCGAATTACAAGATACGTATCTGGCCGAAGACCGGGGCGAAATCCGACCAGCTTTCCGAAACGACCTTCGTCCTTTCGGGCACGGTACCGGCTCATTCCGCGACGGTCGTCTGGCTGCATACCGATAAAAACCTGACGCTTGCCGATTTCAACCGGAAGTTCGGCTGTTCGCTGTCGGAAAACGGCGGTATCGTAATTCTCGATTCCAACTGGTCCGCGCCGACGACTAAAGGCGTGCAGATCGAGATCCTCGGCGGAACGACCGTTATCAGTCGCGCCCAGTACAATTTCGGGACCTCCACCGCCGACGTCGCCGAATGCAAGAGCGTTCTTTTCACCTATCAGAAGGAATATACTCTGACGGCTGTGAAAAAGAAGCTGAGGCAGGATCCGACGCCCGGCGTCCGGGATCCCGATCTTATGCCGGAGCTTATCGACAAAGCGTCGTGAATTTTACCTGAAAAACCGGCCGCGGGGACTCGTGTTTCGAATTGTTCAGTAATATCTTGAGTTGTGATTCTCGGTGAAAACCGGAAGAGAAACGGGAGGGCATCCGGATGACAAAGAAGATTTCCTGGATTCTGCTTCTTGTACTGCTTATGACGTTTGCGTCGTGCGGACCTTTCGCCGCTCAGACGGGAGACGAAAGCGGGGAAGCCGGCGGGACAGTCGACCCGGCGGTCGGCGACGGCACGCCGTACACGGATTTCATAATGGTAATGAAAGATATCGTGTCTTACGGTGACAGAACAGCCGCCGCGGGACTGCCGGCCCACGCCGAATATTACTATTCCTTTGCCGGCGCCTCGGTCGGTGCCTTCCGCTTTGCCGTTGAAAACGTCCTCTGGCTTCGCGGAGAGGGCGGAAAGTTTGCCGATTTTGTCGCCGACAGCCGCTATACCGGCTGGGATATAATCGCGGAGATAAATTATTCCTCTCCCTATCCGTCGTATTTTGAAGGTCTGATCTGCGAGGTGCAGGGGAAACGCGAGGAGGCGATAGAGCTTTACGCCGCTTCTTCGGTAATGACCGCGTTCCCGGAGGAAGGACTGGATTTCTACTATCTTAAAAAGATGAGCATCGGGTCGCTTTACGCTCTGCGGGACGAACTCCGGAGCGTTGAAGATTCGATATACGCCGGCTATACGCCGGTCCTTTCGGGACGCGAGCGGGACTTTGCCGCCTTCGATCCCGAATACCTTCTCGATCTTTCGGCGGAGGCAATAAAAAAAGACGATTACGGCGGAGCCCTCGTTTACGCGAAGGACGCGCTGAAGACCGGACCTTTCGATCCCTCGATCTGGCAGGGCGCCGTTCTCGCGGCGATCTACGCGGAGGATTTCGAGCTTGCCGGAGAATATCTCGACGAAGGACTGACGGTGTTTCCCGACGACGCGGGACTCTGCGGGCTGAAAAAAACGTTCGCGGACGCGTCCGACGCGATGACGGAGGCGGAGTGATGAAAAAGTGTATCGTTTTACTGCTCGCTCTTTCGGCCTTTCTTCAGCTGTTCGCGGCTTACGCTCCGGTCCGCGCATCGGCCGCGGGAGGAACGCCCATACCCGGCATCGACTACGGCCGCATAACCACGAGGGCAAACGGAGGGGAAAAATCCTACCGCGTTGAAATGAAATGCGGCCAGGTCACATTCGAAGGCGAACTGTACGGGGATTTCGGACTGTCGTACGACGAAATGAATATTATCATTAACGACGTGCTGGCGGAAAAGGGACT
>CACZSP010000126.1 GCA_902783905.1 uncultured Ruminococcus sp. | reverse complement strand
GGGATTTCATTCGTCTTCCTCTTTCCTTGGGCATTATTCCCGTGTATTTCCGTAAATATTATAATCAAAAGGCGCCGTTTTGTCAAGACGACGGGCGCCGCTACAAAATGATTGACACGCAGACGCTTTTATATTATAATAAATAATTACACAATGATTAATACCAGGAGGGAGCGCGCATGAGATATCTGACTGAAAACGGCAGATCGGTCTGCCTCGTCGGCGTGTCCGAGCTGTGCTCCCGCACGCCTCTGAAGATGGCCGCGTCCGACGCACGGCTGCTTTGCGGCGACCCCGAAGCGGCCTTCATACGCGGCTCGGCGGAAGTATCTTCCGGAGGAGCCGATTTCAGAGTGATCGCCGTCCCGGACGCCTATATACCCGGGAAGAACGGCGACGGCGGAACGGCGGTCGAATTCTGCCGTCCCGGGACTCCGCGTTCCTCCGTCCCGTCCGCGTACGCCGCCCTGTGCGGCGCCGTCATCGCGTCGGAAAAAGGAGAAAAATCATTTCACGTCAGGTCGGTCGTCGCGTCGGACGACAGTGAACCGGAAGTCATCGACTCGGCTCTGAGCACAGAAAAGGAACTGACGAAGCTTTCGGGACTGCTTCTGCGTTTCGCGGCAAGAGCGAAATTCGAAAAGGATCGGGCCGCGCGGCTTCTTCCCTCTCTTTCCCGCCTACGTTTTCCCTATCCCTCTCTGCGCGAGGGACAGCGGGAGCTTATCGAAAGAGTTTACACGGCGGTAAAGCGCGGCGGGCGGCTGTTTGCCGAGGCGCCGACCGGCATCGGAAAGACCGCCTCCGTCCTTTACGGATCCCTCCGAGCCATGGCGGACGGATCCTTCCGCAGGATCTTTTATCTGACGGCAAAACAGAGCACGCGAAGAGAGGCGTTTTCGGCCGCCTCGAAACTTGCCGGAGCCGCCGACGGACTCCGCGCCATAGTGCTGGCGCCGAAGGACGCCGCGTGTCCCTATAAAAATACCGTCTGCGACCGGATGCGCTGTCCGCTGATGAAAAACTACCGGAACCGGATAGGCGACGCGCTGAAAGATATCCTTTCGCGGTTTCACGGATACCCGTTCGGCACGGTAAGGGAGGCGGCTCTCGCGGCCGGAATCTGTCCATACGAGTTTTCGCTCGATCTGTCGGAATACTGCGATATAATAATCTGCGATTACAACAGCGCTTTCGACCCCGAGGTCAGACTGCGTCGATATTTCACATACGGAGATCCGGAAGACGCCGTCCTTCTCGCCGACGAGGCGCACAACCTGCCGCCCCGCGCCCGGGACTGTTTTTCCGCCGAAATATCCGGAAACGATCTGTCGGTGCTTTTCCCGTTTATCGAAGAGGACGAAGGGCTGCTCGATCCGGCCGAAAAGGTCGCCGACGCCCTTGCCGCCTGCGCCCGCCTCTGCCGTGAAAACTCGCAGAAGGACGCCGACGGGCTCGAATCGGGATGGTATTTTTCCTCCTCGATTCCCGACGGCACGGGTATCGTCGAAGCGGTCGGCGCCCTGTACGCGGCGCTTCGCGGCTTCACGGCGAGAAGGCGCAAAGACGCGCAGGCCGTCGCCGCCGTTTCTCCGCTTATGCGCCTCTGCTCACGCTGGCTCGGCGCCGCCGAAAGCTTTAATTCGAAATACAGGGTCTACGTGAAACTGGACCGCGGCAGGGTATCCGTCAAGCTTTACTGCCTCGATCCCTCCGAACGGCTCGACGAGGTCCTCTCTTCGGTCCGGGCGTCGGTATTCTTTTCGGCGACACTCACACCGTCGGATTATTTTGCCGATATACTCGGGGGCGCGCGCTCGGCTGAAACGGTATCCCTCCCCTCTCCCTATCCCCGGGACAATCTTTTCGTCGGACTGCTCACGTCGGCCGACACCCGCTGGGAGGCGAGGGAAAAAACCTCGAAAAAGATATGCACCGCCGTTGCTGCGGCCGTGTCGGCAAAACGCGGCAACTATATGATATTTTTCCCTTCCTACGCCTATCTTGACGAAGTGAGCCGGCTGTTCACCGCAAAATACCCGAACGTAAAGGTCAAGATCCAGCGCCGCGGGATGGACAGAGAGGAAAGGAACGCTTTCCTCGACTTTTTCGCCGAGGACACGGGCGTGCTGCGCGTCGGCTTCTGCGTGCTGGGCGGATCCTTTTCCGAAGGGATCGACCTGCCGGGAGACCGGCTGATCGGGACCGTCGTCGTAGGCGTCGGACTGCCGGGGCTTTCCGCCGAGGGCAACATTATCAGAGATTACTACGAAACCCGCTCGGGAGAGGGATACGACTACGCATACGTCTACCCCGGGATGAATTCCGTACTTCAGGCGGCCGGCCGCGTGATCCGCAGCGGCACCGACCGCGGGGTCGTGATACTGATAGACGACCGCTACTCAGAGGAAAGATACCGCCGCCTCATGCCTCCGCACTGGGACGTGAAATCATATACAGACGTTCTGTCGATGAAAGAAGACGTCGCGCGTTTCTGGTCGCGACACTGAAACAATTGCTCGTGGCAAGCGGGCAGTTGTCAGTGGGCAGTGGTAAGTTAAAGGTGAAACAGCGAATGACCGCCGCGACTCAGCCTTCCCCTTTGCAATGAGAAAAGACAGAGGCACTGCACGTCAAGTGAGGGGAAGGTGGACGCGAAGCGGCCGGATGAGGTGTCACTGACCGACGTTATCAAAGGAATCGTGTCATGCTTCGCGCCTGACGGCGCTTGCAGTGAAGACGCGCCTTCGGCGCTAATGAAGACGTGCTTCGCACTGGTGAAGACGCGCCTTCGGCGCTAATGAAGTGTCCGGCATGCGCCGGACGAGAAAAGAGACTAAAGAAAAAAACGTCAGCGGCACCCGAATGATCGCCGCGACTTTTACCTTCCCCTCGGGGGTAGCGAAGCGGCGGCGCGGTAGTGAAGACACAACGGGGGGCTGTCAGAGCCGCGCCAGTGACCAGGT
>CACZSP010000125.1 GCA_902783905.1 uncultured Ruminococcus sp. | reverse complement strand
TGGCGGAGGTCTTTTCCTGATAATTCATCTTTTGCTCCTTAAGGCAATACCGCACGATTCGTGTGCGGAGATTGCCGAGTAATTTAAGTGCCTGTTTTCGGGAAGCACGGTTTGATCCTCTGCACGCATTTCGACGTGCGCAGATTGCCGAACCATTTTTGCGCCGGTTTCTGTCAAGAAGTCGCAGAAAAACCGGGCGTTTTTCAAGACTTCGACGCGGGAACCGGCACGAAAACGGCCGGCAAGATCCGTGCATCGAACCCACGCGGTATCGCCTTAAAACTTTCTTGATCTTAACGACGGAAGAAAGGTCAGCAGTATCGGGTAAAGCTCGAGTCTGCCCGCCAGCATCGAGAGCGAGAGAACAATCTTCGAAAAGGCGGAATAACCCGAATAATTCGATGCTGGTCCGACGGCGCCGAAGCCGGGACCTATGTTGTTGAGGCAGGCCGCCGCAGCAGAGAAATTCTCGACAAATCCGTATTTGTCAAAGCTGAGAAGCAGGAAGGTTGCTCCGAAGCAGATCAGGTAGACGAGGATATACGAACTGACTCCGTTTACCGTCTGCTCGTCAAGCTGCCTGCGCTCGAACCGCACGGTTCCGTATGCCCTCGGGTGCAGCAGACGCCGTATCTCGCGGCCTACCGTCTTGAAGCATATTATCACGCGGGAGACCTTCAGTCCGCCCGCTGTCGATCCGGCGCATCCTCCGACGAACATAAGAAGAAGGAGCAGCGTTCGGGCGAGGGTGTTCCATTTGTCGAAATCGGCGGTCGCGTAACCGGTCGTCGTCTGGATAGATACCGTCTGGAAAAAAGCGTGACGGATCGAGTCTCCTGCATTGCCGTATTCGGGGAAAATGCAGACGGTGATGATCACCGTGGCGACGGTTATTATCCCGAGGTATACCCACAGTTCGAAACTTGACAGCGCCGCACGCCATTTTTTGGCGATGATCAGGTAGTAAAGATTGAAATTGACGGCGAAAAGCATCATAAAGACGGCGACGACCCACTGGGACCAGGGGGTGACGATCCCCTCGCGCGTCGCCGAGAATCCTCCTGTACCCGCAGTCCCGAAGGAATAGCATATACTGTCGAAAAGCGGCATGCCTCCGCAAAGCAGCAGAATGATCTCCGCCAGGGTCATCCCCACGTAGATCAGATAGAGTATCAGCGCCGTCTGACGCACCCGCGGAACCAGCTTGCCGACGACCGGCCCCGGCATTTCGGCTCGCATTATGTTGATCGAACGGTCGGCGATGTTGGGAATGACCGCCATTATAAAGATCAGGACTCCCATTCCGCCGATGAAATGGGTGAAGCTGCGCCAGAAAAGGGAGGCGTGGCTGAGTATTCCCACGTCGGGCAGTATCGAGGCGCCGGTGGTGGTGAATCCGCTGACCGTCTCGAAAAGGGCGTCGATATAATTCGGGATCCCGCCGCTTATCACGAAGGGCAGAGCCCCGGCCGCCGACGTGAATATCCATCCGAGGGCGACTATCGAAAAGCCCTCGCGGGCGTATATCGTGTGGTTCGCCGTACGGAAAAAACGGATGGCGAGAAGACCGGAGAGCGCGCACCCGCCGGATACGGCAAGATATGCGAAGGCGTCGGTCTCGTGATAAATCAGTCCGACAAACGCGGGAAGCAGCAGAAGGCCTCCCTCCGCCGCGGCTATGAAGCCGACGACGTATAAAACCATTTTCCTGTTCAAGGCACCGGGCTCCCTGCGGAGTTATTCATCTTCGGTAATGTCGGAGATATCTCTGAGCCGCGTCCCCGACGATATGACGACCACCCGGTCTCCGGGCTGAATCGATTCGCCTCCGGAGGGGATTATCGGCTTCGATCCGCGTATTATTCCGGCTACCAGTATGTTCTTTTTCAGGTTCATATCCTTGAGAGGGATCCCCAGGCGGCTGAAATCCTCTTTGACCTCGAATTCGATCGCCTCGGCGCTGCCGTCAAGGACGTGATAAAGCGCTTCAAGGTTGCTTCCTTCCGAGTTCTCGAGAGCTCGTGCGTAGCTTGAAACCAGACTGGAGACTGCTTTGCGCGGGGATATCGTCGTATCGAGCCCCAGTTTTTCAGACATTGCGGCGAGTTCCAGGCGGTTGACCTTGGGGATGACCTGAGGCACGCCGCGCGAGGCGGCGTAGATGGAGATAAGTATGTTTTGTTCGTCCGATCCGGTGAGTGCGACGAAGGCGTCGACTCTTTCGAGACCCTCCTCGAGAAGGACGTCCTGGCTCGATCCGTCCCCGTTGATTATCATAACGTCGGGGTCGTTTATCTCGGCCGCGAAGGACGCGCATCTGTCGCGGTCGATCTCGATGACCTTTACCGAGATGCCCGACGCGGTCAGCAGGCGCACGAGATAATAGCACGCCTTTCCGGCGCCGACTATCATAACGCTTCTCGCGCCTTTTTTGAGAAGGCCCATCCTTCGCAGAAGTTTCTGCGCCTCCGCCGGGCTCGCCGTCATGGCTATCCTGTCTCCCGCCCTGAGTTCGAAGGAGCCGGAGGGGATCATCGTTTTCCCGTCGCGCTGTACGGCGCAGATCAGGAAATTCGCCCTGTATTTTTTCTTCAGGTCGATCAGCGACATGTCTCTGACGGCGGCGTCGTCCTTGAGTATCATCTCGACGAGTTCGAACCGTCCCGAGAAATATTCGATCTTCACCGCGCTCGGGAATTTCAGAATATTGCAGATCTCGCGGGCGGCCAGCCTGTCGGGGTTGATCGATTCGGTCAGATCGAGCTGGCGGCAGGTGAAGCCGAGGCTGTCGTCGTTGTATTCGGGATTCCGTATCCTCGCCACCGTGCTGCGTGCTCCCATCCGCTTTGCGAGGAAGCAGGAAAGCATGTTGTATTCGTCGGATTCGGTCGCGGCGATCAGCAGACGGCAGTCGGAGACTCCGGCCTCGCGCAGGGTGTCGACGTCGGCTCCGTTGCCGCAGACCGCCATCACGTCGTATCTGTCGGTTATCTCTTCGACGACCTTCGGGTCGTTGTCGACGGCAACGATGTCGTGTCCCTCGTCGACCAGGCAGGAAAGAATGGCGGATCCGGTTTTTCCGCAGCCGATAACAACTATTTTCATTTCCCCGCACTTTCCTTTTCCGAAAGGAACCCGGTGAGGAGCGCCGCCTTGAGGACCGCCGCCTGGGTCTTTCCGTCGGTGATCTTCCCGCTCATCACGTCGCGGACCAGATCGGAGAAAGGAATACGGAAAACGTTGAGAAATTCGTCATCGTCAAGATTTCTCTCTCCGAAACGAAGTCCTCTTGCAAGATAAAGCGTTATCCGCTCGTTGCAGTAGGCGGCGGAGGGGACGAAATCCCCCATATTTATCCACTCGGAAGCGGTGATGCCCGTCTCCTCCCGGAGCTCCCGCTTGGCCGCCTCCAGGCGGTCCTCGGTTGAACTGTTGAGCTTTCCGGCGGGGATCTCGGTGATAACGCGGTCTACGGGATATCGGAACTGCCTCTCGATCACGGCGCACCCGTCGTCAGTCAGCGGCAGCACGGCCACCGCCCCGACGTGCTTTATATATTCGCGCTTTGCAGTCTTTCCGTCGGGCAGCGAGACCGAGTCGAGAAAGAGATGGAGCATCGATCCGTCGAAAATCTCCTCCGACGTCAGCTGCCTTTCGGCGAGCTCGCGGTATTCCTTCCCGGCCCCGGAGTCGGCGGTCCGGGGTGTGTTATCTGCCTTTTTTTCAGTATTTCCTCTGTTTTGAAGCATATTAGGTATTGAAAAAATCCTCCCGGTGATGTATAATTGTATCGTTATTTACGCCTATTATGATATTATATCATTATACGGACGATTTTTCAACAGTTTTCGAATGGAGGAACCAATGGCAGAACTTGTGATAATGCCGCGCCAGGGACAGAGCGTGGAAAGCTGCATAATCACCGAATGGAAAAAGAAAAAGGGAGACACGGTGTCGGAAGGCGACGTTCTCTTCTCCTACGAGACCGACAAATCCGCTTTTGACGAAAAAGCGGCGGTATCCGGAACGATTCTTGAGATCTTCGCCGGAGAGGGCGACGACGTTCCCTGCCTCGATCCGGTCTGCGTGATCGGAG
>CACZSP010000124.1 GCA_902783905.1 uncultured Ruminococcus sp. | reverse complement strand
CGAACTTCTCGGTATGACGAAATCGGCAGTTTCGCATCAGCTTCGCATTTTGCGCGCCAGCGACCTGATCGCCTGCAGGCGTGTCGGGAAAAACGTATACTATTCGCCGGCTGACGACCACGTCCGCGCCATTATCGAAACCGCGCTCGACCATATCAGAGAATGAATTAACTAAGATAAAACAGAGGAGAAATGAATCATGACCATCAGACTTAAGATCGAAGGGCTCGACTGCCCCAACTGCGCGCAGAAGCTTGCCGCCCGTTTTGAAAAGCTCGACGGTATCGCGTCGGCAAAGATCAATTTCCTCGCGGAAAAACTGACCGTCGAGAGCGATCTCGACGCGGAAAAACTGATTCCTCTCCTTCAGGCGGAGGCCGACGGATTCGAAGACGGGATCACTATAAGAAAATGAGCGCCGGTCTGCGCGGACTGTTCCGCAAGGCGCGGAAGCTTCCGGTGCGCATCGCCGCCGGGACCGTGCTTTTCATTCCGGGGTTGATTTTTGAAAAGACGGGACGTCCGGTACCGGCACTGATCCTCTGTCTCGCATCCACTCTTATATGCGGTGCGGACGTCATTGTCGGCGCGGTAAAAGGCCTTCTTCACGGGGAGCTTATCGATGAAAAGTTCCTTATGACCGTCGCAGCCGCCGGCGCCTTTGCCCTCGGCGACTTCAGCGAGGCCGCCGCCGTTATGATTTTTTACCAGATCGGCGAATACTTCCAGTCCCGCGCAGTGCGTTCCTCCCGCAATTCGATAAAGGAACTGATGGATATCTGTCCCGACGATGCGGTGAGGATCGCGGCCGACGGCAGCGAAGAACGGATCGACGCGGAAGAACTTGCCGTCGGAGACCTGATCGTTCTTCGCGGAGGCGAGCGCGTTCCCGCCGACAGCGAGGTCATCGAAGGAAGCGCCGATCTCGATACTTCGGCGCTGACCGGAGAATCGCTCCCGCGCCAGATCGGAGCCGGCGACAGGATCGAATCCGGGACAGTCGTTCTGACCGGGACCGTCAGGGCTCGGGTCGAACGCGAATGCTCGCAGTCGGCGGCCGCACGCATTCTCGAGCTTGTCGAAAACGCGTCGGAAAGCAAATCGGCGGAGGAAAACTTCATAACGAAATTTGCCCGCGTCTACACTCCCGCGGTCGTGGCGGGGGCGGTGATGCTTGCGGTGATCCCTCCGCTTTTCGGACTTACGACCTTTGCCGATTCGATAAAAAGGGCTCTGGTTTTCCTCGTCGTTTCCTGTCCCTGCGCTCTTATCCTGTCGGTGCCTCTCGCGTTTTTCGGGGGTATCGGAAGAGCGGCGTCCTCCGGGATCCTTTTCAAGGGCGGAAACTGCTTTTCCCCGGTCGCGCGCGCAGATACCTTCGTGTTCGACAAGACCGGAACGCTGACTACGGGAAAACTGTCGGTGCTGGACGCGTTTCCGGTCGGTGTGAGCCGCGACGAGCTTCTGTCTCTTGCCGGCGCCGCCGAATACTCGTCGCTGCACCCGATCGCTCAGTGCCTGCGAGAATACGCGCCTGACGACGGCGACGTACGTGACTGCGTCGAGATCCCCGGGAAGGGATGCGCGGCGACTGTCGGCGGGAAGCGGATCTTCGTCGGAAACGCGGCTATGATGGCCGAATCGGGCGCCTCCGTTCCGTCCGACGCTCCGGTCGGAGGGATATTCGTTTCACGCGACGGGGAGTATATCGGTGCCGTCACTTTCACCGACTGCACGAAGCCGGAGGCGAAGAGTGCGATCGAAGCCCTTCACCGGATCGGCGTCGGCCGTACCGTCATCCTTTCGGGAGATAAAAAAGAAAACGCCGAACGCGTGCGTTCGGAGCTCGGTATAGATTCGGCGGAAGCTGAACTGCTTCCGGCGCAGAAATACGAATCTCTTGAAAGAATTATGGATTCGGGAAAGGGAAAGACGGTCTACGTGGGAGACGGGATAAACGACGCGCCTTCTCTTGCGCGTGCGGACGCCGGTATCGCCATGGGCGGGATCGGCTCCGACAGCGCGATAGAGTCGGCGGACGTCGTGATAGTTTCCGATAATCTGTCGAAGCTGGCGGAGGCGGTGCTTCTCGCGCGCAAATCGCTCCGGATAGCGAGGGAAAACATCGTCCTCGCTATCGGAGTAAAACTGCTGGTACTGATCCTCGGCTCTCTCGGGCTTGCCGGAATGTGGCACGCGGTGTTCGCAGACGTCGGCGTCGCCGTGATAGCCGTGCTCAATTCGATGAGAACGCTGTCGAAGAAACAGCGTTAGAGACGTCACAGTAAATATACAGCGATCCAAGGCAGACCGCGGGCATCCCGGCAGCCTTTGCGGCTTCCAGAGCCGCACCGACTGCATCCGCGATCGAGGAGAACGCTCTTGCCGGTATTCCGAGCGAAACGTATCTGTCCGCCAGCGCGGCGGCGTCAAGTGCGCGCGGATTCGGCGGCGTTATGCAAAATACCTTTTTCGCGACGGAGCCGATCCGCTCCGAGCAGTATTTCCAGTCCTTGTCTGCGAGCATGCCGGTAACGGCGTACACGCCGTCCGGGAAATAATGCCGGATGCTTTTAACCGCCGCGTCGACTCCCTCGGGATTGTGTCCGCCGTCGAATACGAAAACGGGGTCCCGGCTGAGCAGCTCGAAACGGGCGTGCCATACGACAGACTCAAGTCCGCGGCGCACCGCCTTCGGCGTGATCCGCAGCCCTTCGCGACGCAATACGCGGCAGGCGGTTATAACGTTTTCGGCGTTGATCAGCTGATAAGTCCCGAGAAGCGGCAGGCGCAGGTTTTTGAACCCCGAATAATCGAAAAGAATCCCGTCAAGATCCGCCGAGTGCAAAACGGCGGATCTTCTGTTTACCGTAAAGAAAGGCGCTTCTGCCGCTCCTGCGGCTTTGCGTATCACTTCCTCCGCCTCCGGGGAATCGCCGCACCAGAGCACCGGTCTGCCGGGTTTGATTATCCCTGCCTTTTCCTTTGCGATGGCGGCGACAGTCGGACCGAGTATCGCCGTGTGATCGAGCGATACTCCGGTCACGACCGAGATGATCGGACGTTCTATAACGTTTGTTGCGTCGAGCCTTCCGCCCATACCGACCTCGAGAACGACGGGGTCGGCTTTTTTTCTCGAAAACCAGAGCATCGCCATTGCCGTGATGAGTTCGAACTCGGTGGGCTGCTCCTCCATCCGCTCGCAGTACGGCTTAATTTCTTCCGTAAGCGCGGCAAGTTCCTCGTCGCTTATCGGTTCGCCGCGGAAGATCATTCTCTCGTTGAACTTTTTAACGTAGGGAGAGGTGAAAAGGCCGGTCGGGTAGCCGGCGGCGCGGAGGATCGAATCGGTCATGGCGCAGAAGGAGCCTTTGCCGTTGGTGCCCGTCACGTGTATGAATCGCAGCTTTTTTTCGGGATTTCCCAGCAGCCCGAGAAGCTCACGTACTCGCTCGAGTCCCGGCTTCGTTCCTCCGAAAAATCCGCGGTGTATGAAATCAAGCGCTTCGTCGACCGTCATTTCTTCCGTCCCTCCTTAGCGAGCCCGCGGATGATATCGGGGCAGATCGAGTCGAGAGAAGAGGCGATGGATCTGTTCCTGAGCAGGAAAAGAATGAAGAAGTATTCTGCCGTTCCGATGACGGCGGAAAATCCGAGACCTATGAGTATGCCCTCGGGCGGCATTCCGAAAAAGAGTATTTTGCCTATCGACTTTATCAGCACCTGTCCGAAAAGATGCGCCGCCGCGACGGCAAGAGCAAGACGCAGACTGATTTTCGACGACGGAAACAGTTTTTTAAACAGCATCGGAACGGCTCCCGACAGCAGGCCGACAGT
>CACZSP010000123.1 GCA_902783905.1 uncultured Ruminococcus sp. | reverse complement strand
CTTACGATGACCTCCAGAGGAACGATGGCAACGCGCCTGACGAGAGTTTCCCTTTCGCTGAGTTCCTCGACGAAATGGGTGGGAATCCCGGCTTCCTCCAGCTTTTTCATGAGCGCGTTGCTCATGCGGTTGTTTATGACGCCCTTGCCGGTTATCGTTCCTTTTTTGAGGCCGTTGAAGGCGGTGGCGTCGTCCTTGTAGGAAACTATCAGAAGGTCGGGATCGTCGGTCGCGTACACTTTTTTTGCTTTGCCTTCGTAGATCTGTTCTCTTTTTTCCATTTTGTCCTCCGGTTTTTTAGGCACTACCGCACAATTCGCGTGCGTGTATTGTCTTTATTTTCCGCTGTCGCCGTAGTTTGACAGAACGCGCGCCGACGGGTCGTTTACGTCGCAGCCCTTCCACGCTTTGTTCGGCATCCAGAAGCCGGATATCATTTCCGACTGACCGGGATAGTATTTTTCGAACAGCTCGCGGTAGAGCAGCGATTCCTTTGTAAATGGCTGCGCGTGAGAGTATTTTTTGCGTTTTTCCTCGAATTCGCCGTCGGTATACGTTTTTTCCGCGTACTCCTTGAGATAATCGACCATCGAATGTCCCACTGCGTCGGAAAAAGCTGCCTTTTCGCGCCAGAGTATCCCGTCGGGAAGGTAACCGAGCCCTTCGAAGGCGTGCCGGAGCAGGTATTTTCCCTTGCCGTATCTGTTCATTTTCATTTCCGGATCGAGGGACATGACGTACTTTACGAAATCAAGGTCGCCGAAGGGGACCCGCGCCTCCAGCGAGTTGACCGAAATGCATCTGTCGGCGCGGAGCACGTCGTATATATGAAGCTCGCGCAGACGCTTTTCGGCTTCCTTCTGAAACTCCCGGGCGGAGGGCGCGAAATCGGTGTATTTGTATCCGAAAAGCTCGTCGGATATTTCGCCGGTCAGGAGCACGCGTATGTCGGTGCGTTCGTGAATCGCCCGGCATACGAGATACATTCCCATGCTTGCGCGGACAGTCGTTATATCGTACGTCCCGAGAAGGTATACGACCTCCTCCAGAGAAGAGATAACGTCTTCGGGAGTCATATAAACCTCTGTGTGATCGGCGCCGATGAAGTCGGCGACCTGTCGCGCGTATTTGAGGTCGATGGCGTCTTCGCTCATGCCGATCGCGAAGGTCCTGATCGGTTTTTCGCTTTTTTTCGCGGCGATGGCGCAGACCAGAGAGGAATCGAGACCTCCCGAGAGCAGAAAGCCCACCTTGGCGTCGGCGACAAGACGTTTTTCGACGCCCGCGATAAGCTTTTCGCGGATCTTTTCGCATGCCGTTTCAAGTCCGTCGCGGCAGACCGCGTCGACCCTGGCGATATCCCGGTAACAGACGAAGCTGCCGTTTTTCCAGTAGTGTCCCGGAGGGAAAGGCAGGATCCTGTCGGTCAGCCCGACAAGGTTTTTCGCTTCGCTGGCGAACATTATCACGCCGTTTTTATCGTATCCGTAATAAAGAGGCCGGATGCCTATCGGATCGCGCGCGGCGATGAATTCTCCCGTCCTGCCGTCGTATATGACGCAGGCGAATTCGGCGTCGAGCTTCGAGAACATATAAGTCCCGTACTCGAAGTACATCGGAAGAATTATCTCGCAGTCGCTGCCGCTTTCGAAGGTATAGCCCTTTCGGACGAGGCTTTCGCGCGTTTTTTCGAATCCGTAGAGTTCACCGTTACACACGGCAAAGCAGCCGTTCTTCTCAAACGGCTGCATGCCACTGGGAGAGAGTCCCATTATCGACAGTCGGTGAAACGCCAGGACTCCCTCTCCCGTTTTTATAATTTTCGTGTCGTCGGGTCCGCGGGATTTCGTTCTCGCGAACCCTTCTTCAAACGCGGCACCGTCGCAGACTTCGCCGCAGTAACCGAATATCGAGCACATTTTAAATCCTATTCCACGTCCTGAAGGGCGTCGTATCCTTCCTCGCCGGTGCGTACCTTGACAACGTTTTCAACGTCGTATACGAAAATCTTTCCGTCGCCGATATGTCCGGTGTACAGCACTTTTTTCGCCGTCTCTATCACGCTGCGGACGGGGACCTTGCTGACGACCACGTCTACCTGGATCTTGGGCAGCAGGTTGGCTTCAACGCGTACTCCGCGGTAGTATTCCGGCTGACCCTTCTGCGCGCCGCATCCCAGCACGTGAGAAACCGTCATTCCCGTGATGCCGATCTCCACCAGCGCGTTCTTCAGCGCCTCGAAGCGCGGCTCCTTGCAGATGATCTCGACCTTTGTGAACTTGGGAGACGTGCCGTCGTAGGACGGTACTTTCTTCACCGGCACCGCTTCCGCCTCGGGAACCTCCCCCGCGACCGCGACGGCGCCGTCGTATCCGTAATCAAGACTTTCGACCGCCGGTACGAAATCGGCGTACGCGCTCGGCAGACCGTGCTCGGTCTTGTCGAGTCCCTTGACTTCCTCTTCTTCGGATACCCGCAGACCGGTCGTCTTTTTGAGTATGAAGAAAGTCAGAGTCATCAGGGCGGCCGTCCACGAAAGGATGGCGACAATACCCAGCGTCTGAATTCCCAGCAGTCTGAACGATCCGGTGTAAAACAGTCCGTCAAGTCCCGCCGGCGCCTCCGGGTTTGAAAGCAGTCCGACGGCGATCGTTCCCCATACCCCGTTGGCAAGATGAACGCCGACGGCTCCCACGGGATCGTCGATATGAAGCTTTATGTCGAGCAGTTCGACGACGAGGACCACCAGAAATCCCGAAACGAGTCCGACCGCCGACGCTCCGAGAGCGTCGAAGGAGTCGCATCCTGCCGTAACTCCGACGAGACCGGCAAGAGAGGCGTTTATGCACATGGACACGTCGGGTTTTCCGTTCTTAACCCAGGTAAAGACCATCGTGACGCAGGTGGCGACGGCGGGGGCTATCGTCGTCGTGACGAATATCGAGGCAAGGGAGTTTCCGTCCCATGCCGCGGCGCCGTTGAAGCCGTACCATCCGAACCAGAGGATGAAGCAGCCGAGAGCGCCGAGAGTGATCGAATGACCGGGTATGGCGTTGACCTTCTTTACCCTGCCCGCGGCGTCCTTAACGTACTTTCCGAGACGCGGTCCGAGCATTATCGCTCCGATGAGAGCGGTGATCCCGCCCACCGAGTGAATGGCCGCCGATCCGGCAAAATCGTGAAAGCCGAGTTTCACGAGCCAGCCGTCCGGGTTCCATACCCATCCCGCCTCTACCGGGTAGACGAAAAGCGAAATTACTCCCGAATAGATGCAGTAGGTGAGGAATTTTGTTCTTTCCGCCATGGCGCCCGAAACGATGGTGGCGGCGGTTGCGCAGAATACCAGGTTGAAAACGAAGGACGGGGCGTTCCCGCCTTTGAGGAACCCGCCGAAATCGGTGATTATTTTCAGGTTCGGGACTCCTATGAAGCCCAGCACGTAGTCCTCCGCCATCATCAGCGAAAAGCCGAGCAGGACGAACACGACGGTGCCGATGCAGAAGTCCATCAGGTTTTTCATAATTATGTTGCCGGCGTTTTTCGCCCTGGTAAAGCCGGTCTCCACCATCGCGAATCCCGCCTGCATAAAGAACACCAGGGCGGCGCCTATCAGGAACCAGACTCCGAATACTTCCTTTGAAGCGGTTTCCTCGATCAGTCGGGTTATTTCATCGGTAATCATTTTCTTATCTCACGCTGAACAGTATGTCCGCGTACGTCGGGAAGGGCCAGCAGGACTTCGCCGTCAGAGTCTCCGCCTCGTCGCAGGCGACACGGAGCTCGCACATGACCGGAATTACGCCGTCGCGGATCATCGCCGATTCGGAGATGACGTCATCCGCGTCGCCGAGTTCTATCACGGCGCTCTGGAGCTTGTCTACAGACGTTGCGATCCTGTCGGTAAGATCGGACAGTTTTCTGACGATACCCGTCTCGTAGGCGCATACGATCGACGGATCAAGAGCCCGCTTTGCGGCGGCGTTTTTCGCGACGTCCGCCGAGAATTTCTCCACTGCCGGGGCGATAAGAGTTTTCGCCATGTCCGCCATGGTGTTTGCTTCTATCGTCACCGTCTTGCAGTAGTTTTCAAGCATTATCTCGCAGCGGGATTTCAGCTCCTCCACAGTGAAGACCCCGTGTGAGGTCAGCATATCCACGTTCTTTTTGTCGAGCAGATGAGGCATGCAGTCCGCGGTCGTGCGATAGTTGCAGAGTCCGCGGACCTCGGTCGCCTCCCTGATCCAGGCGTCGTCGTAGCCGTTGCCGTTGAAAATGATCCGCTTGTGATCCTTTATCGTTTTCTTGATCATCTCGTGCAGCGCGCTTTCGAAATCCGCGGCGCCCTCGAGACGGTCGGCGTAGATCTTCAGACTTTCGGCGACGGCGGCGTTCAGCATAATGTTCGCGCAGGCAATGGAGTTTGAGGAGCCCAGCATGCGGAATTCGAACTTGTTGCCGGTGAATGCGAAGGGAGAGGTGCGGTTGCGGTCGGTGGTGTCGCGGTTGAATTTCGGAAGAATGTCGACGCCGAGCTTCAGCTGCGTCTTTTCGACTCCCTGATAGGGCGTGTCGTTTTCAATTGCCTCGAGAACGGCGTTCAGTTCGTCGCCGAGGAACATCGAAACGACGGCGGGGGGCGCTTCGTTGGCTCCGAGACGGTGATCGTTCCCCGCAGTCGCCACCGAGATGCGAAGCAGATCCTGATAATCGTCGACCGCCTTGATGACCGCGCAGAGGAAAAGAAGGAACTGAGCGTTTTCGTAAGGGGTCTCGCCGGGAGAAAGCAGGTTCTGGCCCTCGTCGGTGCCGATCGACCAGTTGTGGTGCTTGCCCGAACCGTTGACTCCCGCAAAGGGCTTCTCGTGAAGCAGGCAGACGAGCCCGTGCTTT
>CACZSP010000122.1 GCA_902783905.1 uncultured Ruminococcus sp. | reverse complement strand
GGCGCGGCTGAGGAGGAAAAAACGATGAAAAAATACCTGATTACCGCTAATTCCAGATTTCACCGTGTCTTTACAGACCGGAAGACGACGGTGCGGGAGACCATCGACTATTTTGCCGAAAAGGGCTTCGACGGCATCGACGTCAATCTGGAATATATCCATGATTACGGATCCGACTGGCGCCGCCACGCCGAAAAACACGCCGACTACGCTGCGGGGAAGGGGCTGGATCTTTCCTTCGGACATCTGCCTTTCCATTCCTCCCTCTTTCGTGGACCGGACGGCAAAAAAGACAAAAAGGCGTTTGACGATTTCGTCATGGAATCGCTGGACGCCGCCGCTCTTATCGGGGTAAAACGCGCGGTCATTCATCCTAAACATCTTGAGGACCGTGAGGACGATTTCGACGCCAATCTGAAGGCCAATATCGAAAAGATCGCCCCGATCGCCGAAAAAGCCGAAAAGCTCGGGATCCGTCTGCTCGTCGAGAATATGCCGAATTATTATACCGACGGCAGGATGCGCTTCGGCTGCCTGCCCGAGCATTTAATTCCGATAGCCGACTATTTCGGCTGCGGGATCTGCTGGGACACCGGCCACGCCAACATAAGCGGCGTCGACCAGAGAGCCGGCATCAACGCCGTCGGAAAGCGCCTCGGCGGGCTTCATCTCAACGACAACGTAGCGGGACACATCGACGCCCATCTGATCCCCTTCTTCGGGACGGCGGACTGGGATGGCGTTATGAAGGGGATCGGCGATATCGGTTACGACGGGACCTTCAATTTCGAGTGCAGGACCTATCACATGCCCGAGAGCGCGTCAGGTTACGTCGGCGAGCATCTGCTCTGCGTGGCGCACACGCTGCTTTCCATGCTTGACGGGGAGGAAGAAAAATGAAAAAGCGCACAAGTTTTGCCGCCGTTGTCGCCGTTATGTCGGCATTTCTGATCCTGACGGGATGCGGCGCGCAGCCCGGCGGAGTGACCGAATCCCCGTCGACGCCGACCGAAGCGACGAAAGACCTTGCCCCGGAATCCTCTGAGAACGTAACAACGGCCGAAAACGTTACGACTCCGGAGGAAACCGAAACGACTTCCGAAGAAACGACCGCGGCGGCGGACGCATATCCGAAAGACAGGCAGCTGAACGTTCTTTTGATCGGTAACAGTTTTTCCTATTACAACGATATGAACCAGCCGAACGGCATCTTCAAAAAGATCGTCGAATCGGCGGGATACAAAGTGAGGGTGACGGCCGTTTACAAGGGCGGATACTACCTGCGGCAGTTTCTCGACGAGAACGATTCATACGGAAAACAGGTGCTGACGCTGCTGCGCTCGAAAACCAAATACGACGTTGTTGTGATCCAGGAGCAAAGCGCGAACCCGATAGCGAATCCGGGTGACTTTTACGACGCCTGCCGCGGCTTCAAGGAGCTTGTCGACGCGAACGGCGGCCGGCTTTATCTTTACGAAACCTGGGGATACAAGACGGGGCATTCCTCTCTCAAAACCTACGGAACGTCGACGGCGGATATGGAGGCAAAACTCCGCGCCGCCTACGCCGCCATCGGAGAGGAGCTCGGTGTGACGGTCGCCTACGCCGGCGCCGCCTTTACGAAATCCTTTACCGAAAAACCCTCCGTCGAGCTTTATCATACCGATTCCAAGCACCCGTCCGAGACGGGCAGCTATCTGATCGCATACACTCTTTTCGGCACGTTATTCGGAGACGATCCCGCCGCCCTGACCTATAACGGCACACAGAAGGCGGAGACGGCCGAGCATCTGCGCGCCGTGGCGTCGGAAATCGTGAAAAACGGCGTGACCGTCGACGATAAATACAAAACGTTCTCCGTCGGAGTCGTCACGCCGGAAAAACAGGTCATTCCCGAGGGAGTGGTGGATTCCGACAAGACGGTCATGCTGACGTCGCAGCCGAAAAGCGGGATCATCTCGGTTCTGAAGCGTGAAGACAAGACCACGGGGAACGGCTGGATGACCGATAAAACCGGTTCCGGGACCTTCTCGGGTATCAGGGGAGACAAAGACGCCGTCGCGTCGACCGAATACAGCGATTCG
>CACZSP010000121.1 GCA_902783905.1 uncultured Ruminococcus sp. | reverse complement strand
TAAGCCCTCCCCCCGGGGTAGCGTAGCGGCGGCGCGGTAGTGAAGACACAACGGGGGGCTGTCACGCGCTCGTCGCGTGACGGAGGGATTGTCGGACATGAATGATAATCGTTATAGCTTGCACATAAAAAGGCTGTTCAGCAGCCCGGATCGATGATTCGGTCGGCTAAGCAGCCCCTTTGTTTATTCAGTCGCTTACCCGGACGGTCGCTTCATTCCTCCGGGATCTCGGGAAATGCTCCGGCGGAGCGGCAGACGTCCAGGATCGTTTCCCGGCAGGTTGCCGGGATCTTATCGAGCACGTCCGTTTTCGGCATATCCGCGCGCCTTATGTAAACGGAAGCGTCTCCCGACGAATAGAAGGATCCGCAAAAATAGTACTCGGTCTCTTTTTCCCCCTCGCGCACGTTGTAGAACGATACCGTAACATGCGTCAGGGGCGTGCTGCCGCCGTCGTCCGTGCCGGCCGCGGGATCCGCGGTATCCTGCCCGAGAAACACGGCGCGGTAGAGTTTTTCGGCGTAACCCGGACCGAGCACCGACTTCTTCGTATAGGTGACGTACGGCTCGCCCATCGCTTTCGCCTCCAGTTTCGTAATATTTTCAATAAATACGGTGACCAGCGCGCGCAGACCGTGACCGGCGTTTATTTCCTCTTCCGTGGGAGAGGCGCCGGGGACCGGTTTTCCGAAGGTCATCGTCTGCCTGTCCCCGCCTATCTCTCCGTCGGTATAATACTCGATTTCGATTTTATAATCGCTTCCGGGTTCGATCTCCTCGATCACGGTCTTTCCGTCTTTCAGGACAAGTTTGGCGAAGGGGTCGACGTAGAGATTTTTAATATTGCCTTCATTATCTTTTTCGGCAAAGGTGAAACTGTTCTCCCACCGGTAAAGGAGCGGGGTCGTGTCGTCTCCCTCCGCAAAGGCGACGCCGAAGGTGATACCCTGCGTGTGCAGCAGTTTTTCGGTTTTTCCTGTCCGGGGGTTTCCGGAATACAGAGCGTAGAATATACCGTCGTAACCGTGATCTTCGTTCTTTGCAAATACGACCTCTTTTTTTCCGTCTCCGTCGCTGTCCCAGAGAACGGCGGTCGTGCCTGAGACGGTTTCCTTAAGTTTGCCGCAGTCGTCGGGATCGGCATAAGCCGCTTTGTACACTCGGCTTCCGAACGGCGGGTAGGTATCGGGAACGCGCGGGGCGGTGCTTTCGCTTTCGGTCCCGGATGAGGAGTGAGTGCCGCCGATAACTCCCGGGAGGATCTTCCCGACGGCAAGAACGACGGCGCCTACCGTAAGAGCAGCGACTATGCATATCGCCGCTTCGGCCAGATGCAAGCGGTTGACCTGCCCCCGCGGCTTTTTTTCTTTTTTCGGCTTTTTGCCGAAATACGCGCTCCCGGAAGCGTCGGTAAGCTTTTCGTCGACCTCAGCTATCGCGTCGTACAGCAGATAATTCTTCATTTTACCTCCTCCAGGTGTTTCTTCAGCTTCTTGCGGACCCTGAAAAGAATGACGCTTACGTTGCCTTCCGTCAGTCCGTATCTTTCGGCTATCTCCCGGCGGTCTTCAAGAAAATGATAGCGCCGCAGGAAGACGCATCTCTCCTTTTCAGGAAGAGACAGGAGAAAAGAGTTCAATGAAGCGGTTACGCGTTCGCGGTCGCCGGAAAAACCGGCAGGAAGACATTTTTCGAGCTCTCCGGCGATAACCGGATCGGGAGACGCCAGCGAATCGGGAGGCGCTCCGAGCGTCTCGGAGATGCGTTCGAGCGTCCGCCTGTCGGGCCTGCGCTTTCCGCTTTCCCATTTTACGACGAGAGTTCTGGATACGTAAAGCCGCTCGGCCAGTTCTTCCTGGGTCAGTCCGGTGCCGACGCGCAGACTGCGTATCCTTTCTCCGATCTTCATGTGCCCGGATCTCCTTTCCGCGACTTGCCGGCTTTCCCGGCGCGGTATTATTATGGCAATACCGCACAATTCGACGGCGAAATCCGTCCAGGATTTCGCGTCGCATCATTGACGGCTCATTTTCCGCCTGTTCTTGCGTCGAAATCAGGGATTGTTGAAAAACTCGGAACGAGTTTTTCAACAACCCGTCGAGTAATTTCTCGTCGCGAGGCCGCGACGTTTT
>CACZSP010000120.1 GCA_902783905.1 uncultured Ruminococcus sp. | reverse complement strand
GAGCGCGGCACCTCCGTCGTGATGCATATAACCGACGAGGAAAAGGATTATCTAAACGACTACACCCTGAAGCGGGTCCTCGACAAGTACTGTTCCTTCATTCCGGTCCCCATCTATTTTTCCTCCCTGGAGGACGATGACAGCGACAAAGACGAAAAAAAGGCCGAGGAGGACAAGGAGAAAAAGCCGATCAACGATACGACTCCGCTCTGGTCGCGGCCGGCTTCCGAAATCACCGACGAGGAATATACCGCTTTTTACCACAAACTTTTCGCCGATCCGGAGGATCCGCTGTTCCACATACACGTCAACGCCGACTATCCGCTGAATTTCAAGGGGATCCTTTATTTCCCGAAGATAAGAAGCGAGACCCAGTCGCTCGAGGGTCAGGTCAAGCTCTTTTACAATCAGGTGTTCGTCGCCGACAATATAAAAGAGGTCCTTCCCGATTATCTTCTCATGCTCCGCGGAGCTCTCGACTGCCCCGAGCTTCCGCTGAACGTTTCCCGCAGCTATCTTCAGGACAGCGCGTACGTAAAGCGCATAGGACAGTTCATCGTTAAAAAGACGGCAGACAAATTCAATTCACTCGCCGCGTCCGACCGCGAAAAATACGAAGCGGTTTTCGGAGACGTCCGCATCTTCATCGAGTACGCGTGCATCCGCGACCGCAAGTTTTACGACAGGATAAAGGACAATCTTCTTCTCCGCCTGACCGACGGCACCTTTGCGACGATTTCCGAATATACCGGAAACGGCGAAAAATCCGATGACGGCGCAGAAGCGGCCGAAGATAAGCCCGAAGAGAAAAAGGAAGAAAAGAAAAAGACGGTGTATTACGCGACCGACACCGCTCTTCAGGCAAAATACATTTCGATGCTTTCGGATTCGGGGATAAAAACCGCGATATTCGATCTTCCCCTCGACGCTCAGTACCTGACTTCCCTCGAGGAATACGACGCGGGGCTCGAATTCGTAAGGGTCGACGCGGCGATCACCGACGCTCAGAAGGCGGAGGGCACGGCCGATCTGCCGGATGCCGTAAGGGATCTTTTCAGGAAGGTCTCTGGCAACGAAAAGCTCGGAGTAAAATGCGAAAATCTCAAAGACACCGAGGTTCCGGCTCTCCTGCTCGTCAGCGAGCAGTCACGCAGATTTGCCGATATGATGAAGCTTTACACGGCTCCGGGAGAAAAGGCGCCCGAATTCCCGGTGGATTATTCGCTCACTCTGAACGCGTCGTCGAAGCTTTACGAAAAGCTTTGCACCCTTGCCGCGGAGGACCCGGAACGCGCCGAAAAGTATGCCTCGTTTATGTACGGTCTCGCGCAGATCGCACAGAAAAAGCTTTCGGCCGAGGAGCTGTCGAAATTCCTGTCGTCGGGGTACGAAATACTCGGCATTATCTGAAGGAGGATTTTTATGAAAAAAATCGATTACGCGACCCGCGGGACCTGCTCCCGTGCGGTACACGCCGAAATAGACGCCGAGGGGCGTGTCCGGAACGTCCGCTTCGACGGCGGCTGCAGCGGGAACACCCAGGGGGTGGCAAAGCTCGTCGAAGGGATGACCGTCGAAGAAGTCATTTCGAGGCTCGAGGGGATCAGGTGCGGCTTCAAGCCCACCTCCTGTCCCGATCAGCTGGCGAGGGCGCTTAAAGAAGCGATCGCCGAAAAGTAAACAATGGGGATGTAAAATAACTCGGTTCACGAGTTTTTTTACATCCCCTTTTTTAACAACCCTGTTATAGTTGTCAGTGGGCAGTTGTTTAGAGTTGTCAGTGGGCAGTGGGCAGAATGGAAAATGAAAAATGAGAAACAGCGCAATTTTTCATTTTTCATTTTTCATTTTTTACCTAGTCAACTGCTCACTTTTTCACTGCTCACTGCCCACTGTTTTCAGGCAGCTTCCTCGCCGTCTTTCCCTCTTCCTTGGGATCGATCTCACCGGCGCGCTTCAGGGCGAATTTCGTAAGGGAGGGACCGACGAGCTCGTAAATCAGCACTCCGAAAAGGACGATGTTGCGGATAACCGCCCCGTGTTCTCCGAGGGTACCGACCGTCGCCGCCAGCCCCAGCGCGACACCCGCCTGGGGCAGAAGCGTAATGCCGAGGTTCTGTCTGACCTTCGGCTCGCATTTCATAAAGCCCGCGCTCCAGCCGGCTCCGAAATATTTCCCGAGGGAACGGAACAGGATGTAAACGGCGCCTATCATCACGATGACCGGATCGGAAAAGACGTTAAGTTCCAGTTCGGCTCCGCTCAGAACGAAAAAGAGTATGAAAAGAGGGTAGGTCCAGCGGTCGGTGCGGTCCATGATTTCGGGCGAGAAATCGCACATGTTGCAGAAGACCGTCGCCAGCATCATGCAGACGAGCAGCGTCGAAAAGCCGATACGCACGGGCCCTACGTCGAAGGAAAGCTGGGAGATCGCAACGGTGAGTATCACCGCCGTTACGGCAAGAGACAGGCGCTTCGATCTCGACTGGAAAAATCTTTCGCAGTAGGAGAAAAGAGCTCCCATGGCAAATCCGAGCGCCAGAGAGACGACTATCTCGATGATCGGGTTTACAAGGACCGAGATCACGTCGACGGAACCGCTTATCATCGCCTTGGCAATCCCCATCGAGACCGAGAAAACAACGAGTCCCACGGCGTCGTCCAGCGCGACTATCGGAAGCAGCAGATCCGTCAGGCTCCCGTGCGCCTTGTACTGACGGACGACCATCAGAGTCGCCGCCGGAGCGGTAGCGGAGGCGATGGCGCCGAGTATGATCGCCATCGGGACGGTGATCTTGTCCGGAAAAACGAAATGAAGAGCGATAAGGGCTGCGTCTACGAAAAGGGTGGCTACGAGCGCCTGGAATACTCCGATGACTCCCGCCTGCTTCCCGATCTTTTTTATATCCTTGAGACGGAATTCGTTGCCGATGGCAAACGCGATGAAGCCGAGCGCCACGTCGCATATTATCCCGAAGCGTGACACGTCGGCGGCATCGATAAAACCGAGCCCGGGTATTCCGAGTCTGCCGAGGCAGTAGGGACCGATCAGTATGCCGACCACAAGATAAGCGGTAACGGCGGGCAGTCCGAGAGGTTTGACAAGGCGGGTCATCGCGAGTCCCGCGGCAAGCGCGATCGCGATCGATAACAACGTTTCCATTTCTTCCTTTTCAAGGCAAAACGCCTGGGGCGCGCCTTTTTGATACTTGAAAAATACAGCATAATATGATAGCACTTTTGCCGGCTGAGGTCAAGTGTTTTTATTCCTTTTCGGATCTTTTTGCGAAAAAAACTGATTTTTGGAGTGATACGTTCACGCAAATTTGTAAACGAGGTACCGCTTATTCTTCATGTCAAAATGCTTTTTTTGAAGTATTGTTACGGACTAATAAAGCACTGTAGAACTAAGGCAGTTTTCGATAATATGACAATCCCTCAGTCACGCGCG
>CACZSP010000119.1 GCA_902783905.1 uncultured Ruminococcus sp. | reverse complement strand
TTGCAGCGGCGCGCGGCTACCGCATCATAATCACCATGCCCGAAACTATGTCGGTCGAACGCCGCCAGCTGATCAAGGCGTACGGAGCCGAGATAGTCCTGACCGAAGGCGCAAAGGGTATGAAGGGAGCCATCGCAAAGGCGAACGAGCTTGCCGCACAGATCCCGAACAGTTTCATCCCCGGTCAGTTTGTAAACCCGGCAAATCCGACGGCTCACCGCGAGCATACCGGCCCTGAGATCTGGGAGGACACCGAAGGAAACGTTGATATCTTTGTAGCCGGAGTCGGCACGGGAGGCACAGTGACCGGCGTAGGCGAATATCTGAAATCGAAAAATCCCGGCGTGAAGGTCGTTGCCGTTGAGCCCGCTTCGAGCGCCGTGCTTTCCACCGGCGTCCCGGGGCCGCACAAGATCCAGGGCATCGGCGCCGGATTCGTTCCCGACGTACTGAATACGAAGGTTTACGACGAGATCATCCCCGTCGCGAACGAAGACGCTTTCGCGACAGGGAAGTTGATCGGCAGGAAAGAGGGCGTACTCGTCGGTATTTCCTCGGGAGCCGCGACCTTTGCCGCGATACAGCTGGCAAAGCGCCCCGAAAACGAAGGAAAAACCGTAGTGGTGCTTCTTCCCGACACCGGGGACAGATATCTTTCGACCCCGCTGTTCGCCGACTGAACGGTAAACGAAAACGTGTAACATATCGGCGGCGAAATCCGTTTCGGATTTCGCCGCCGATATGTTTGGTCCTGTCCTGATTATTTCTTTATTCTCGCCATGATCCTGACGTAGCAGGTGCCGGTGGGATCGGCCGAGCTTACCGTGCCGTTTGCGTAAACGAAACCCATATAAGGTTTTCCGGACTTCTGAGTGCGGAGCCAGTATTTGTAGCTTATGCCCATTCCGTCCGAGCTGAGATATTTTTCATAGTCATTGATATCGGGTATGAATATATAATCGTCGGGTTCGCTGCCTCCGTTCCGGTCGCCGTCCCCCGACGATACGACGTGCGACAGAAGCAACTTCGATTTTTCCTGCGGGCTGAACATAAGATCCATCAGAACGTCGCCGTTGAGATACTTTCTCAGATCCGATTCCGCCCAGCTCGTTTCCTCCGGCCTGTTCCCGTCGGAGTCTTTCATGGTGAATTCCATGCTGCCTATCTGGTCGTCGGAAACAAGAAGGAAACTGTCGCTGTCTTCGCTTATCACGGTCCAGTACAGATCCTCGTAGCCGTCCATATTGTAGCTGTTTTTGTCGTATTTGCCGAATTTCAGCTTGTATCCGGTTTTAAGCGCGGCGATGGCGTTGTCAAGTTCCTCGTCCGCCTTCGGCTGTAATTCGCCCTTTTCGTACGCTTCAAGTTCTTCCGCGTTATGTACGATCCACATCGCCGGACGGACGCCTGATTTTTCGTAGACCGCTTTGTCGTAATTTCTTTTCTGGGTTGCCGAAGCGTATACGTAAGCGGCTTTCTTTGCGTTTTCGGTACCCATGTCCCGCAACCACCAGGCCGCGGCTTTTTCAACTCCGGGTACGTTGGATATGGACGATAAAATGTACGGATTTTCTTCAAGAACCCTCTCTGTCGGGTATCCGAAAATATTCGTTCCGACGCCGCAGACGTATCTCGCCTCCTCGTCGCGCGAAAGCGGGAACACCTTGTCCTCCGTCTCGTAGGTACGCTCGAAAAATTTTTCGTCCTTGTAAGCCGTCGTGATTTTCACGGTGGGTATCGCCGCTTTTTCATCGTCGGTAAACGCTCCGTTGTAAAACTCGCCGTTCAGAAACTTGCGCAGATCCGAGTCACGGTAAAGCGCCTGAGGATACTGGTCGGCCTCCGTGCCGTTTTGGAAGCACTGATATTCAAGTATTTTTTCCGACAGGACAAAGGTCTTGCCGACGCCCTGGCATAATACTATCCAGGATATCGGCTCGCCGCCGCTTTTGCCGTCCTGATCCCAGCTGCCGAACGTTATAACGTCTCCGACTTTCGCTTCCCCTGCCGCTTTCAGATCTCCCGACGGGACCGCGGTTCCTTCGTGGCCTCCGGTTTCGTCGTCGCTTCCGGTTCCGTCGTTGCTTCCGCTTTCGCCGGTCTGTTTTGCGCCGGAGGTGCCGCCTTCCGGAAGGTTACCGGAGGGATTGCTCCCGCACGCGAATAACGCCGCAGTCATAATGAGTGCAAGGAACATGCATAAAAATCTTTTCATCTGTGAGTTTCCTTTCGTTGCTTTTCAATATGATGCTTTTATTTTCAAATAATTATATCACTTGCCGGGTGAAAATACAAGTCGTTTGCCGTTTTGCATTCGGTTTTTGTTGAAAAAGGCGGAGGAAAAGGCCGCGGTTTCAAAAAGCGCGGTTAACGGAAGGATTGCTTCGTTGATAAATCAGTTGACAAAAACACCGTATGGTAGTATAATAATCGCATACCCCGCAGGTGGGTCATGCGGCCGCGGAGAGTTTATTAAAGAGAGAAAAACGTTATGATGATTTCAACGCGCGGCAGGTACGCGCTTCTTGTTCTGCTCGATATAGCCGAACGTCAGAGCGGCGGGTACGTTCCGCTTAAGTGCTCGGCGCGGAGGCAGGATATCTCGAAAAAATATCTCGAACGCATAGTCAAGCTGCCCGGGATATCCGGGTTGCTCGAGGCGAAAGGCGGGAAGGGCGGAGGATACCGGCTGTCAAAAGATCCTTCCGAGATCTCCGCGGGTGAGGTCATTCGTGCCGCGGAAGGTTCCATTTGTCCGGTCACCTGCCTCTCGGACGGCGGCGTTCCCTGCGCGTACGGAGGATCCTGCGCGCTTATGCCTCTGTGGAAGGGGCTTGAGTCGGTAATCTGCGGTTATCTCGACGGCGTGACTCTTCAGGACATCATCGACGGAAAAACCGCGGAGACCGCCGGATGCGGTCCGGTCGATAAAAAAATATAAAAGGTAAACACGAAATGGACAAGGCAAGAAAACTTCTGAAGGAAAGATCTTTCTCCGGTGAGAGGGCGCTGTACGGACAGTCGCGGATCAGAGTAGAGGACAGCGTCTTTCACGACGGGGAGTCCCCTCTCAAAGAATGCCGTGACGTCGAGCTTTCAAACTGTCTGTTCCGCTGGAAATATCCTCTCTGGTACTGCGACGGCGTCGTCGCGGACGGCTGCACCTGGTTTGAGATGGCCAGGGCCGGAGTCTGGTATTCGAAAAACCTGCACGTCACCGACTCGTCGATCGAGGCGCCGAAGAATTTCAGGCGCTGCGAAAATCTCACGCTGGAAAACGTGACCTTCCACAACGCGGAGGAGACCCTCTGGAACTGCCGCGGGGTGACGCTTCGGAACGTCACCGCGGCAAACGGGCCGTATTTCGCGATGAACTGCCGCGACGTAGACGTGACCGGGCTGTCGCTTGACGGAAACTATTCTTTCGACGGCGCCGAAAACGTTGTTATACGGAATTCCCGCCTTCTGACGAAGGACGCCTTCTGGAACAGCCGGAACGTGACCGTCATCGATTCCTTCATTTCCGGCGAGTATCTCGGCTGGAATTCCGAAAATCTGACGCTTATCGGATGCACCGTAGAAAGCAATCAGGGGATGTGCTATATCGACGGGCTGAAAATGACCGGATGCAAACTGATAAACACGACCCTCGCCTTCGAATACTCGACGGTCGAAGCGGAGCTTTCGGGAAGGATCGAAAGCGTGTTCAATCCCGCCGGCGGAAGCGTCTCCGTCGGAACGATCGGCGAACTCATACTCGAAAAGGACAGGATCGACCCCTCGAAGACCGTCATAAATTGCGATAAAATCGAAAAGAAATCCGACAGACCGGAGTGGATATCATGAAATACGACTTCGATACGCTGCGCGACCGCAGAAAGACCGACAGCTGCAAATGGGACGTCGGTGACGGCGAGCTTCCGATGTGGGTCGCGGATATGGACTTTGCGACGGCTCCCGAGATAATCGACGCGATGCTCGAACGCACGCGTCACGGCGTGTTCGGTTATACCCGTTTGACCGATGCCTGGTACGACGCGTACGCCGGATGGTGGCAGCGCCGACACGGGATGACGATGGACCGCGACGCGCTTGTATTCTGCACCGGCGTCGTCGCGGCTATCTCAAGCATCGTCAGAAAACTGACGACACCGAACGAAAATGTCGTCATACAGACGCCGGTTTACAATATTTTCTTCAACAGCATACTCAACAACGGCTGCCGCGTACGCGAGAACCGGCTCGTTTACGAAAACGGGGAGTATTCGGTCGATTTCGACGACCTCGAAGAAAAACTCTCGGATCCGCAGACGACCCTTATGATTCTCTGCAACCCGCACAATCCGGTGGGGAAGATCTGGGACAAGGGAACGCTTTCGCGGATCGGGGAACTGTGTCAAAAATATCACGTAACGGTTATTTCCGACGAGATACACTGCGATATCACGCTGCCGGGAAGGGAGTACGTTCCTTTCGCCTCGGTCAGCGAGACCTGCCGCCAAATAAGCGTCACTTGTATAGCGCCGACGAAAACCTTCAATCTCGCCGGACTGCAGACAGCGGCCGTATACGTTCCCGATCCTTTTCTTCGGCACAAAGTCCGTAGGGCGCTCAATACGGACGAGGTCGCGGAACCGAACGCCTTTGCGACGGTTGCGGCGATCGCCGCCTTCGATCACGGCGGCGAATGGCTGGACGAACTGCGTGAGTATCTGGCGGAAAACAGAAGAGCCGCGGCGCTCTTCATTCGTGAAGAGATACCGCAACTGAGACTGATCGAAGCGGAAGCGACCTATCTGCTCTGGATCGACGTCGGGGCGGTCGGGAGCGGCAGGGCGGTCGCCGATCACTTAAGGAAAACGACAGGTCTGTTCGTGACCGCCGGAGACGTTTACGGGAGCGGCGGAGAGGATTTTCTGCGCGTGAACGTTGCCTGTCCGCGAACGCTGCTCCGGGACGGCCTCGGCCGCCTTCGCGACGGAATAAAGTCTTTCGGGAGAAAATAAAGATGAGCGGTTTCGGAATAAACGTTTTTGATTTCGGCGCCAGGGGCGACGGAGTGACCGACGACACCGGTGCGATCCAGGCGGCGATAGACTTTGCCGCAAAGCGCGGAGGCGGGAGAATACTATTTCCTTACACGAAAGGCGGTTACCGGATAGCGTCGCCCGCCCGCGAGGAGTATAACGGGAAGCCGCTGCGCTCCCAGCTCGTCATCCCTCCGGGAGACGCCAATATCTTTTTCGAGGGTGAAATGCCCTGCAGGATGCTGAACGCCTATATCGTCAGGGATCCGGATTCGGTGAAAAACGGTTTTGAACCGACGCGGTTCGCGGCAGTCACGGGGTTTGTTCCCGGTTCGGACAACACACGGATCTTCTCCGACTGGGACGCTCCCGAGGAGCACGACGGGACGGCTCGGACCTATTCCATCCTTTCCGCTCCCGAGGGAACGAGCTGCAAAGGAAAATTCAGCGCACTTCAGTTTTCCATTGCCAATCTTGATTTCAGGGTCCCCCTGCGTCACGAAAAAATGTATCCGACTCAGACGGCGGTAAATCTGCAGAACGTCAGCCGGGTCAATATTTCCGACTGCCAGTTCTCGATTTCCGAATACGTCGGCGATACGGTGGAGGGAAAGGAACTTCAGCCGAATCCCTGCCACGCGGCGGG
>CACZSP010000118.1 GCA_902783905.1 uncultured Ruminococcus sp. | reverse complement strand
GTTTCCGTGATATATGACTCCGTCCATATCGCACAAAAACGCTTTTTTCGCTCTCAGTTCATCAAGATTCGTATTCTTTTCCATTTGAATTCTCCGCATTATAGATTATGAAAACTGCGCTCCGTAAAGAGAGGCGTAAAATCCTTCGGCCCGCATCAGTTCTTCGTGACTTCCCTGCTCTATCAGCTTTCCGTCTTTCATAACAAGGATACGGTCGGCATTTTTTATAGTGTTCAGACGGTGAGCAACGATAAAGGACGTTCTTCCTTTCATCATTTCGGCAAAAGCCTCCTGAATCCTGATTTCTGTCCTGGTATCGATCGAGGAGGTGGCTTCGTCAAGTATTAGTATCGGAGGAAGAGCAAGCATCACTCGTGCGATGCACAAAAGCTGCTTTTCGCCGGCTGACAACGCCCCGCCGGCGTCACCGAGAGGAGTATCGTAACCTTGCGGAAGACGTCTTATAAACGGATCGGCGTGCGAATCGACCGCCGCGCGCACGATCTCCTCGTCAGTCGCGTCAGGTTTTCCGACCGTTATGTTTTCTCTGACCGTTCCGCTGGACAGCCAGGTATCCTGAAGCACCATTCCGAACGATGAACGCAGACTGCGTTTCGTGGCGCCGGAAATATCCTTTCCGTCGATTGTGATACGCCCTTCGTCAAGAGGGTAAAACCTCATCAGCAGGTTGACGAGTGTCGTTTTACCGCATCCCGTCGGTCCCACTATGGCAATTCTTTCTCCCGGCTCAGCCAGGAAGTTGATATCGCTCATAAACGGTTTGTCGGTATAGGAAAAACTGACGTCGTCGGCCTGTACAGCCCCGTGTCTTTCTTCGTCGGTAAAAACGCAGGCGTCGGAAGGATCGGCCGGCTCATCCGGTTCGTCTATCAGTTCAAATATCCGCATTGCCGAAGCAAGTGAGTTCTGCGCTTCGGCGATAACGCCCGAAATATCGTTGAAAGGTTTGGCGTAATCTCTTGCGAACGTCAGCAAAGCGACGAAATCTCCGACGGCAACCGCTCCCGACAGGGTTATGAAACCTCCCGCAAGAGCGACTCCGCAGTAGACGATGCTGTTGACGAACCGGGTAACAGGATTCGTAATAGAAGAATAAAACACGGCCCGGGAAGCGGTCTTCCTGTAGTCTTCGTTTATCTTCTCAAACCTTTCCGAAATGACTTCTTCATTTCCGAAAAGTTTGATCTCGACTCCTCCGGTTACAGACTCCTCGATCAGAGCAGACTGTCTGGCAGATAGATCGGCGCTTTTTTTGAACATTGAATAAGTTCTGCCCGAAATAAAGGCGGCGGCGATCATTGAAATTGGTGTCAAAGCGACGACGGCAAGCGCAACGAGAGGACTGATGGATATCATCATTATCAGCGTAACGATTATTCCGAAAACGCTGGAATACAGTGATACCAGCCCCCCGACGAGTCCCTCCGAAAGTCTGTCCGCGTCGGAAATAATCCGGTTGAGAGTGTCTCCGCGGCTGTGAGAGTCAAGATAAGATAAAGGAAGCGACTGAATTTTAGAGAATGCCGCCCGGCGCAGGTTCCCGATGATGTACGCGCCGCCCCTGACCGAAACTATCCGGAGAATAAGATCCGACGCGGCTCCTAAAGCAATAAATACCGGAATAACGGCAAGAACGCGGCCGACGCCGGCAAAATCCACGTTATCCTCTGCTACTGTCAGATCGATTGCCCTGCCTAAGTATATAGGTATTAAATGGGAAGCGACCGAAAATACCGCTGCAAGCAGAACAGAAAGAATCAGCACCGCTTTATATTTTCCCGAGTAGGAGAAAAGCCGGGATACGGTACGCATTTTTGTTTTCAGATCCTGAATACGTTCCTTTTTCACCGTCACGCCTCCTCCTTCTCATATTGTGAAAAGTAAATCTCACGGTATAATTCGCAAGAGGCGAGAAGCTCTTGGTGGCTGCCGAGCCCGGCGGCTCTTCCGTTGTCAAGGACCAGGATCCGGTCACAGTTCATAACCGAGGAAGGGCGCTGCGAAACGATGACGGTAGCGTGAGGCCAGTCAAGCGAAGCTATATTTCTTCTGACTTCAAGATCGGTCCTGTAATCGAGAGCGGAAAAACTGTCGTCGAGTATCAGAAGCGAAGGTCTGCGCAAAAGCGCTCTGGCGATCGTAAGACGCTGTTTCTGTCCGCCGGAGAAGTTTGATCCTTCTCTCTGCACTACGCAATCGATACCGTCCGCTTTTTTCTCGGTGAAATCAAGAGCGTCGGCTGCAGACAGCGCTTCCCTGACATCGTTGTCACGGGCGGAAAAATCTGCCGGGCGCAGATTATCCGAAACCGTTCCGGTAAACAGTCTCGGGTATTGCGGGACTGATGCGATATTGGCCCGGATTTCTTTTTTTGAGAGTTCGCGTGAATCCTTTCCGCCGAAAAGAACGGCGCCTTCCGACGGTTCGTAAAGGCAGCTCATCAGCGAAACGAGCGTGCTCTTTCCCGAGCCGGTTCCGCCGATTATTCCGAGGGATTCACCCTTACCGAGCCTGAATGATATGCCGGAAAGCGAATCCGCACCGGCACCTGCGTATCTGAATCCGACGTTTCTGAATTCCACGACTTCGTCAGAGGAAAAATCGGGAGTGTCGCCGGAAAGGTCCTCCGCGGGCGTTTCGAGAACCGTCCTGACCCTGGAAATGCCAGCGGCCGCTTTGGAAAGCGTGAGCGTCAGATTGGCAAGCTTTACGAGCTCGGTAAGAATCTGAGCCATGTAATTGTACAGAGCTACGACGCTTCCCTGCGAAAGAGATCCCTCGTTTACTTTTCCGGCGCCTCGGGTAACTATCAGTATTACGGCTATATTAACTATCGCGAAAGTCATCGGATTCATAAACGATGAAAGCGTGCCTCCGCGGATGAACGCAGTGCTGAATCGGTTTTCGGCAAGGCCGAATCTGCGGTTTTCTTCTTCCTCTCTTCCGAATGCTCTTATCACTCTGACGCCGCGCAGATCGTCTCGCGCTAATCTGGTCAGATCCTCAAGCTTTTCTCCGGCTTTTTTCTGCAGCCGGATTCCGAGAAGAATAACCGAAAACACAATGACAGCGAGAACTCCGACGACTGCCAGGAACATAAGACCGCTTCCGGGATCTATGGCTGCAGCCATAATAACCGAACCGAAAACGATAAAAGGAGAACGCAAAAGAAGGCGGAGCCCCATATTGACTCCGTTCTGTATTCTGTCGATATCGGCTGTAAGACGGGTGATCAGAGTCGAATTTCCGTTTTTGTCAGCATCAGTCCTGGATAGAGATAAAACGTGCCTGAACGCATCCTCGCGAAGCGAAGACGCAAATCCGACGGCGCATTTTGCCGAAAAATACTGTGATGTAACCGAAAAAGCCATCCCCGCAAGTCCGAACAAAGCGATAAGACCGCAGTTTTTCAGAATCTCCGCGCCTGATCCTCCGCGTATTCCGTTGTCGATTACGCCGGCTATAAAGAAGGGGACGTAAAGCTCGAGCAGCGCTTCGAAAAGCTTCATCAGCGGAGCAAGAACGGCCATTGTCCGGTAGCCTTTCAGATATCTGCGCATCATTCCTCCGATAAGAATTCAAAATGTAAACGATTTTTCAACAGTACGGTGCCCCGCTATAATTCCGGCACTTGACAATTCACGCGGTTGTGATATAATATTCGTACGATAAACGACTGAAACGAAAAGAAAGAGCGTATACTCTATGAAAACAATAATTCAAACGCTGAAAAAGGCGTGTGTGATTTTTACTGTTCTGGCATTCGTATTTGCCGCCGTGATTGCTATTATGTATTCCGACAACCCCAACGGCGCCAATCTTTCGGCCGCAAGAATGCTGTTCATACTGCCCGCATCGATCTGCTTTGCCGCCGCGGGAACGGTTCGGAAATCGGAAAAAACGGGACAGGCGGCAAAAATAGCGCTGCACGCTCTTCTTTGCATTGCGGGATCTTTTCTCTTCCTCGTACTTCCCGCCGTCACCGACAGAAGCGGATCGGAAAGACTGACGGGATTCGTATTATGTCTCGTTATATATGCGGTAGCGGCTCCGCTCGTTATCGTTTTTTCGAAAAGAATAAGGAAAGCGAAAGAAAACAGCGAAAAATTCAGGCGCTGACGGAGGAGCTGCGGTCTATTTTCAGATTTCTGAAATACAGACAGAAATCAGCGAAAATCATTACGAAATTCAGTACGTAAAAGAACAGAATATACCATTTCGAGGCAAAATTCATCATGTATTCGCTGTTGAGCAGCTTGGAGCATATCCCGGCGATATAGCCGAAAAGCACGAGACAGAGGAACAGAAGACTTTTGCCTTTTGTCGTTCTTGCCTTATACGACTTTATGACGTTGAATGGCCAGGATACTCCGAAGCTGACTATCATAATAATTTCGAGAAGTTCGTGAATCATCGCCAAGCTCCTTTATCGTCACTGCTTTTCCGACGGGCAGTAATCGACGAAAATCGGACAGTGATCTGTCGCCTTGGCAACGTGTTCGCTGCGAATAACCGAGAAGTATACGAACCTGACTCCGTCGATTCCGAAAATATGATCGATACTGTTGCCGGTACTGGGAAGCCCGTTCTCATACTTGTACGACGTTTTGAATCCGTAGATACCTCTCTTTTCCGCCCTCAGCTCCGCGTCGATAAATCCGGCGTTTATCAGGTTGTTGTACGGAGCCGTCGAATACGCAAAGTTGCAGTCGCCGTTGACGGTCATCGGTATTGCTCCGTACTTGGCGATGATGCTGTCTCTGATTTCAAGGATCTGTTTGACGTTGTCGAGACGCCATGCGGACGCTACGGCGCTCAGCTCGTCGCTTGACATATTTTCGTATCCCTTGTACGAGTTGTTACAGACGGCGCCGTGGAAGTTGATCATGGCGAACCGTCCTCCCCCTTTTTCGTCAAATACAGCCCAGCACACCGATTTTGTGTTGGTACCGGTATATCTTCCGCGGAGCCATTCCACGTTTGATTCCACCGGATCCAGCTTTGACGAATTATAAATGATCGGAGTATAGTTCAAAGTTCCGGAAGCGTGATTGCTCTTTGCGTGCTTATATTCCTTGTGAGAGTTGATAAAAGGATTTATTGCGTCGGAATGAATCTCGGCATTTGACTCCTGAAGTCCTATGACGTCCGGCATATACTGATTCAGAACGTATACTATCTCCGATTCGACTCCTACGCCGCATCCGAGGTTCCAGGAGAGAAATCGCAATGTTGCCCCTTCGGCAAGAGGCGGACGGTCCTCCTCTCTTGCTCCTTTGTAATAAAAATCTCTGCTCAAGGTAAACTCATCCTCCTTTTGCGACTTGTTGACAACGTTTTCGATAAAATACGCGACGGCGTCGGAAGTGGCGTAAGGATTTTCTCCTACGATAACAAGTTTGTCGTCGACGACTGTTATAACGTATTCGTTCCTTTCGAGTTTCGCCTTGATATCTCTCGACTGTCGCCTGTTGGTATCTCCGACAAGTATCTCTCTGCCGGGTACGTCGACCGTCTCGTTTTTGTTGTTGCCGTTGACGTAATCGGACGCAATGACGTTATCGAAAACGGTTTTGAATTTCGTCAGGAGCGCGTTCTTAAGTGCGACGGCCGAGGTTATTTCGTAATCGTCGGCAAATTCGCATCTTACTACCGCATAATCCTCATTCCCCGAATCGATGAGAATTATATCCGAAGACAGCTGCTCGGTGACCGGGGCAGTTGCCTGGTCCGTCTGATCCGAAACGGCCGAAGTCGTTTCGACTTCTTCGCCGGAACAGGAAACAAGTGAAAACATCAGTAAAAAAGAAACAAGTGAGTATAACAGCTTTTTCATTGCTTTGTCCGCCGCCGCGATAACTCAAAGTATCGCGGCGGCATCCTTTCGGTTTCAGATTCTTTGTTCACTGTCTGCAGCAGACCGAACATCCTCTTTTTTTACCGGCCGCTATTGCTTCTTCCTCGGTACCGGAAAGAATTTCGGAAGAGGAAGACAGACGCGGGCAGTTTTTTGATCTGTGGTAAACGCTCCCGCCGGCTGTAAAGAAGAATACGTATCTTCCTTCTTCGTCCGTGACGGCGGGATATTTTTCGGCGGTCGTTGCCTCCATCAGACTTTCCAGTTCGGAAATATCCTCGTCGGAAAGAGTCATTCCGCCGTAAAAATCCGATTCCGAAAAGCGCGAGCAGGAGACGGTAAGAAAAATCGACAAAAACGCGGCGATTATTGCTACGAATTTTTTAATGGTAATACCTCCGGACAGTTCAACCCGGATCGTTTATAAAACAGTCTATCAGTTCTTCGCGAATATCCGAATAGAGCCTCGCGTTTGATTCGTCTCTCAGCATCTTTGAACAGATAGCGAGATCGGAACAGTAAAAAAGCAGAACCGGATAAGGCGCGCTTGAGTCGGAAAGAGCAAGATTTGTAAGTATCTGCTCTGCCTTTCTGAATTCGGAACGCTTCATAAGCAGACGCGCCCGGATGTGCATGGTAAACATTTTTTCCGATCCGGGACGAGAGGAAACGTATTCCTCTGTCATAGCTTCGGAAGGCCGCAGTCCTGTGGAACGTGAATCTACCGGGCGGTAGAAATAATAATAAAGAGCAAACGGATCGCTGATTACTCCCGGATTGAGCGAAATCCTGCCGCTTGTTTCGGTTATCCCGGGGGATATATCCGAAAGACAAACGAGATACATTCCGGAAATTTCCGATAACGTTCCGAAAACAAGATTCTCGCCCAAAGTTAATCGTCCGGCTTGATTTGCGGCGCACCGGCCGCAAACTTCACGGAACAGTCGCGCGGATTCGCGCAGCAGCCCTCGGTCGAAGCAGTATTTTGCTTTATTGAAGATACATTCCGACAAAATCCTGCAAATTTCGGGATCATCTTCGTGATTATCGAATTTTGCGCACATTGCGGCGCACTCGGTCCACTTTTTCTCGGAATACAGACGACGGATCAGCGACACGGTAAAAGGTCTGTTCCAGATCTTTTCCTCGTCTTCGTCGCCGAGAAGATAACCGGCGGGAACTCCGAGTCTGTCAGCGACCGACCTTAGTGTGGAAAGCGAAGGTTCGGCGGCACCGCTTTCGATGAGACTCAGATGGTTTCTCGTCACCGTATCGCCGGCAAGCTCTTTCTGAGTCAGCCCGCGGGCGATCCTCAAGGCCTTTATTTTATCGCCGAGTTCC
>CACZSP010000117.1 GCA_902783905.1 uncultured Ruminococcus sp. | reverse complement strand
GTTTTACCGAGTATGACCTCGGTGGCGATGTCGGCAAGATTGTATCCCGTCGCTTTGGAAAGGAAGGGAACGGTACGGGAGGAACGCGGATTGACTTCGATGATATAGACGTTTTCGTCCGGATCGACGATGAACTGGATGTTGTAAACGCCCCGGATGCCGATGCCGAGTCCCAGCTTTTTGGCGTAGGTGAGGATGATCCCTTTAACCGCGTCGGAGATGGAGAAGGGAGGATAAACCGAGATCGAGTCTCCCGAATGCACTCCCGTGCGCTCGACGAGTTCCATGATTCCCGGGACGAAAACGTCGCTGCCGTCGCATACGGCGTCGACCTCCACTTCCTTGCCCATTATGTATTTGTCGACAAGCACCGGCTTGTCCTCATCGATGCGTACGGCGTTCTCCAGATAATGTCTCAGCTCCTTTTCGTTGCCGACGATCTGCATGGCGCGCCCGCCGAGAACGAAGGAGGGTCTGACAAGTACCGGATATCCGATCTCCGCGGCGGCTCTGACGCCGTCTTCTATCTTTGTTACCGCTTTGCCCTTCGGCTGAGGGATCTGCAGTTTTTCAAGCAGTTTTTCGAAAAGGTCGCGGTTTTCCGCCCGGTCTATCGCATCGCAGTCGGTGCCGATGATCTTTACTCCCCGCTGCGCAAGCGGCTCCGCCAGATTGATCGCAGTCTGGCCTCCCAGCGTCGCGATGACCCCGACGGGCTTCTCGAAATCGACGATCGCCATAACGTCCTCGGGGGTCAGCGGCTCGAAATAGAGCTTGTCGGACGTGGTGTAGTCGGTGGAGACCGTCTCTGGGTTGTTGTTTATGATTATCGCCTCGTAGCCGTTTTTCTTTATCGTCTGGACGGCGTGGACTGTGGAATAATCGAATTCCACCCCCTGTCCTATGCGGATCGGTCCGGCTCCCAGGACGATGATCTTCTTTTTATCCGACAGACGGCTGTCGTTCTTTCCGCTGTAGGATGAGTAGAGATAGGGAATGTACACTCCGGTGTGAAGCGTGTCTACCATGCGGAAGGAGGGCGTGATGCCGTTTTCGCGGCGGATTTTATATATCGACAGCTCGTCGGTCTTCCAGAGCTTCGCCACGTATTTGTCGCAGAAGCCCATTTTTTTCGCTTCGGTCAGGACCGAAAGATCGCCCGGGGCGGCGGCAAGCTTCTTTTCCATTTCGATGATGCGCATGAAGCTCTCGAGGAAGAGCGTCGTGATCTTTGTCATCTCGTGTACCGCCGCGACGGTTCCGCCGAGCCAGAAATATTCGAAGATGGCGTAAACGGTGTCGTCGTGAAATTCTTTGATGTATGCCTCGAGCTGCTCGCGCGTCCATCCGTCGAATTTCTTCATGGCGAAATGGCAGACGCCGATCTCCAGCGAGCGTACCGATTTGAGCATGCACTCCTCAAGGGTCGAGCCGATTCCCATTACTTCGCCGGTCGCCTTCATCTGTGTGCCGAGATTGTTCGGCGCTTCGGCAAATTTGTCGAAGGGGAAGCGCGGGAATTTCGCCACCACGTAATCAAGCGACGGTTCGGTGGACGCCAGCCCTCCGGCGACCGGGATCTCGTCGAGGGTCATTCCGAGAGCGATCTTTGCGGTCACTCGGGCTATCGGGTATCCGCTGGCTTTAGACGCCAGAGCCGAAGAGCGGGAGACACGCGGATTCACTTCGATCAGGAAGTATTCGCTCGAATCGGGCGCGAGTGCGAACTGCACGTTGCAGCCGCCTTCGATCTTCAGCTCGCGGATTATTTTTATCGCCGAATCGTTGAGCATTTTCAGGTCGTGATCATTCAGAGAAAGGATCGGCGCCACGACTATCGAGTCTCCGGTGTGCACGCCGACCGGGTCGACGTTTTCCATTCCGCAGATGGTTATCGCCCGGTCGGTGCCGTCGCGCATGACCTCGAATTCGATCTCCTTGTATCCGCGGACGCTCTTTTCCACAAGGACTTCGTGTACCGGCGAGAGCGCGAAGGCGTTCCTTCCGATGTCGACGAGTTCTTCTTCCGAATACGCGAAACCGCCGCCGGTCCCGCCGAGCGTAAAGGCGGGACGGAGAACCACCGGGTATCCTATTTCCGCCGCGGCGGCCTTTGCCTCTTCAAGACTGTATGTGATTTTCGACGGAATGACAGGTTCGCCGATACTTATGCACATTTCCTTAAAGAGTTCTCTGTCCTCGGCTCGCTCGATGCTGGAGGCGGGAGTGCCAAGCAGCTCGACACCGCATTCCTCGAGGATCCCCTTGCGCTCCAGCTGCATGGCGAGGTTGAGCCCCGTCTGTCCTCCGATACCGGGTACAATGGCGTCGGGACGCTCGTAGCGGAGTATTTTCGCGATATACTCGAGCGTCAGGGGCTCCATATAAACTTTGTCGGCTATCTGTGTGTCGGTCATGATCGTTGCCGGATTGGAGTTGCAGAGAATTACCTTGTAGCCCTCTTCTTTCAGGGCAAGGCATGCCTGCGTTCCGGCGTAGTCGAATTCAGCCGCCTGTCCGATTACTATCGGTCCGGATCCTATGATCAGGACTTTTTTGATGTCGGTCCTTTTTGCCATGTTTTTCTCCTTTAGTATTACCTTCCCCCTCGGGGTAGCGAAGCGGCGGCGCGGTATTGAATGACAGCCCGGGGGGCTGTCAGAGCCGCGCCGGTGACCAGGTCAGCCGTTCCGGCTGAACCCGCCGCTGCGAGAGGTGGTCGCGTAGCGACCGGATGAGGGGTGAAATGAATCAGATGTTTCTTTCATACACCGTTCTGCCGTTGCACACCGTTTTTGTGCAGACGCCGCGCAGCCGCATACCGGAAAAGGGAGTGGATCTTCCCTTCGACAGGAATTCTTCGGGATCCACGGTAAACTCCCGGTCGAGTTCCCATTCGGACCATCCGTCGCACTCGGGAAATCCGAAGCGACGCCGCGGGTTGCGGCAGATCAGATCGACAAGTTTTTCAAGCGTTATTATTCCCTCGAGTACGAGTTTTGTGTAAAGAGCCGGAAAAGCGGTCTCGAGTCCGACGATGCCGAAGGCGCTGCCGGCGAGTCCTCCCGATTTTTCTCCGGCCGAATGCGGGGCGTGATCGGTAGCTATCACGTCGACCGTTCCGTCGCATATTCCTTCGAGCAGCGCATCCCGGTCCCGCGGACTGCGCAGCGGAGGGTTCATCCTGAACCTGCCGTCGTCCAGAAGACAGGTCTCGTCGAGAAGCAGATAGTGGGGAGCCGTTTCGCAGGTGACGTCGACGCCGTTCTTTTTTGCCTCGCGGATGAGAGACACGCTTTCCCGGCAGGAGACGTGACAGACGTGATATCGGCATCCGGTCTCGGCGGCAAGTTCGAGATCCCGCGCTATCGGGCGCCATTCGCTTTCCGAAGGAATCCCGGGGATACCGTGAGCCGCCGCGTAAACGCCGTCGTGGATATAGCCTCCGCGAGTCAGCGAAAGATCTTCGCAGTGAGCCGATATTATTTTACCCAGCCGCGACGCGGTTTTCATTGCTTCGCGCATAATTTGTTCCGAAGCGACGCCTTTTCCGTCGTCGGAAAAACCGGCGATCCGGGCGCCGTATTTTTCGCAGATTTCCTCCATTCGCGAAAGCGTCTCACCCTTTTCGCCGATCGTTATCGACGCGAAGGGATATACGTTCACCGAGGCGTCGCGGTCGATGATCAGGAGCTGTTTTTCAAGGTTTTCCGGTGAGTCGGGGACGGGATCAAGATTCGGCATGGTGCAGACCGCCGTGTATCCTCCGCGCGCCGCCGCCGCCGAGCCCGTCGCTATCGTCTCTTTATAAGAAAAACCCGGCTCGCGAAAATGCACGTGCACGTCGCAAAAGCCGGGAAGAACGGTATATCCGGAAGAATTCGAGCTTAAAATTTTGCCGATTGACATTTCCGTACACCGCCTCTGACACAAGTACCGTTATCCGGAAGAAAAAATCCGCCCGGATTCTGGGCGGACCGGAACAGATCGCATACCGAAAAAAAGATCGACGGAAAAGCCGAACAGTATGGTATTGTTGTCCCGGCCGGTCATCCGCCCCGTCCAAGATGATAATATTATATCATAGAACGGGAGGGCGTGTCAACAGATATTTCCGCCCGGGATGCCCGTGAAGAAGAAAAAACTTGACTTTGCCCGGGAATAATTATATAATAAAGACACTTATCCGAGGATAAGAATTCATCCGGCACCGCGCCGGATCAAGGGGGCATTACAATGAACCAGCAGATCGTTCCGGGAAGAAGGACGCCCGGAAAAATCGTGATGATCGTGCTCGCGATCATCTCTCTCGTTTTGTTGTATACCGGGAATATCGGGTCGTTCTTCACTTACGAAACAGAATCGCTTCTGCCGCACTTTACGATGCCTTCGGCGACGGCGATCCTTTCAAAAATCATTACCTCTTCGCCGGTCATCGTTTTTCTCATTTACACGGCGGCGTTTTTCGGAAAAGGGAAAGCAGAAGCGATGGTACACGTCTTCCTCGGGCTGACGGCTCTCATCTTCATATATCTGTTTTTCAGCGACCTCGTTTCATTTTTCAACGTTAATCTGGGCGTAATGGACGTGAAATCGAAAATCACGTATATCCTGCAATGGACGATCGACCTTTTGCTCATCGTGGCGTCGGCGGTGTTCTTCACCTTCGCGGCGATATTCGGTCGAAAGAAAAGAGTGTTTATCATTATCGCCGCGGCGGTCTCGATCGCCTGTGCCGTTTACGATCTGTTCTCGTCCTTCAGTCTGATTTCGTATTTTATCGATAATCGCTTTTTTCTTTACGTCTTTACCCTCCCGTCAGGCATACTCGGATCCGCGGCTTTTTACACGGCGCTGCTGATCTTCGGGATAAACTGCAAAAAAGCCGGATAAAAGGAGTATTATTGAATAAAACGATACCGCCCGGTCAGCAGTGAAGCGACCGTGCGGTATCGTTTTAGTGAGAATTTTCAGGTTATCTGACGAAACCGCCGAATTCCAGCATCATCGGACGATCCGACAGAGGCATGTTTTTCAGCACGTATCCGCCGGGTGTCTCCTCGACGACCCCGTCGGGAATCGAATAGACGGTACCGTCGTAAAGATCGATAAAGCGGTCGGGCAGCGGCATGCCGCCGACTCTGAAAGTCTCGGTCCCGCAGTAGGACGTCGTCATCATATCCGACGCGTACCAGTAAATGAAGGCGGCGGACCCGTCCCCGCGCCGGAACGAGCAGACTCTGACTCCGAAATCCGAGGCGTCGTCGCCGAAAACAAGAGGCGATTTCGCGGGCCTCGGCTGGACCGGAAGCACGCAGGGAGTCCAGTCTCCTTCAAGGACGGCGGCGAGCACCTGAAGGGTGCGGTAGGAGGGCTTCGGTGTGTAGTCGCCGACGGCGAAACCGTTTTCGTCGAAATCGGCTCCGAGAACTCCGAAATAACCGTAGTCAAGATAACTGGCAACGTCGCCGGTCGTCCCGTTGAGGGCTTCTATCATATCCATCGTGGAGAAATACGACGTAAATTCGGCTCCGTAATATAGATCGGTGACAAGATGCCGGGCAAGATATTTCGCCTGTTTTTCCTCCGTCCAGGCGCCGGTACGGAGGGCTCCGTGTCCGCCGCCCTTCGACTGGGTCCCCGATTCGCCCTGAATGACCGAAAGACCGGGTTTGAGTCTTTCCGCAAGGGCGCGAAGGGTGATCAGCTGGTCCCGCATGACCTTGTCGTTCGGAGTGTAGCAGTGATAGGTGATCGCGTCTGCGTCGTCCAGCATTCCTTCGGCTGCACCCGCGCAGATGAAGGGCAGATTTGCGTTGCAGGTCGCTCCGACGAAAACTCTCGCGGACGTGTCGGCCTTCTTTATTACCTTTGCCGTGTCGGCGGCGAAGCGGCCGTATTCGGCTCCGTCGGCGCCGTGTTTCCAGCAGTGTTTGCCGTCCGGCTCGTTCCAGATCTC
>CACZSP010000116.1 GCA_902783905.1 uncultured Ruminococcus sp. | reverse complement strand
ATGAGGGGGGCGAGTCGAATCGATTATGAATCAGAACCGTCAAAAGCTTCGCGCCTGGCGGCGCCCGCAGTGAAGACGTGCTTCGCACTAGTGAAGACGCGCCTTCGGCGCTAATGAAATGTCCGGCTGACGCCGGACGAGGAAAGAAACCAATAAAAAGGGCTGTTCGACCGCCCCGCTGTCGCGAGGTTTTTGAACAGCCCCATTTTGCGCTTAAGGCAAAGGTCTTGTCACGCGGTCATTTCCTTTCGGAGATCTGACGGGTGAGTTTTTCGATAAATTCGTCGACTCCGGTGACGACGGTCTGATCGGTGTCGCGGTCGCGGACCGAAAGATTGCGGTTTTCGACTTCGTTCGCTCCGATGATGAGCATATAAGGCACTCTGTCGACCTGGCGGGCTTCTCTGACCTTGTAACCGATCTTTTCGTTGCGGTCGTCAAGATCGGCTCTGATTCCGAGATCAAGCAGCTTTTCGTACACTTCGTTCGCGAAGGAGGGGTCGGGTCCGGGGATCGTGAGGACCTTGACCTGTACCGGCGCCAGCCAGACGGGGAATCTGCCCTTCGTCTCTTCGATGATATACGCCATGAAACGGTCGAGAGACCCGAGAATGGCGCGGTGAAGCACGACGGGGGTCTTCTTTTCGTTGTTTCTGTCGACGTATTTCAGATCGAATTTTGCCGGCAGGCAGAAGTCGAGCTGGCAGGTCGAAAGGGTGATCTCGGCTCCGACGGCGGGTTTGACGTTGACGTCGAGCTTGGGACCGTAGAAAGCGGCCTCCCCGATCTCCTCGGTGTATTCGATGCCGAGCTGGTCGAGAACGTCGCGCAGGGCGTTTTCCGCCTTTTCCCACATCTCGTCGTCCTGATGGTATTTTACCTTGTCGTCGGGATCGCGCAGCGAAAGAACGCAGCGGTAATCCTTTATTCCGAAATCACGGTAGACTTCGAATATCAGGTCGACGACGCGCGATACCTCGTCCTCGATCTGCTCGGGTGTGACGAACAGGTGAGCGTCGTTCTGACAGAAATGTCTCGCTCTTTCGATGCCCTTGAGCGTCCCGCTGGATTCGAATCTGAAATCGTGGGCGATTTCGCCGATCCTGATGGGAAGATCGCGGTAGGAGTGTATGCGGCTGGCGTAGATCATCATGTGGTGCGGGCAGTTCATCGGACGGAGCACGAAGCTCTCGCCCTCCACCTCCATGGCGGGGAACATGTTCGCCTTGTAATGATCCCAGTGTCCCGACGTTCTGTAAAGATCGACGGTGCCGACGCAGGGGGTCATGACGTGAAGGTAGCCGAGACGGCGCTCCTTTTCGCGGATATAGTTTTCAAGCTGCTGCCAGATTATATATCCGTTGGGAAGGTACATCGGGAGTCCTTTTCCGACAAGATCGTCGGTCATGAAGAGTCCCATTTCCTTTCCGATCCTGCGGTGGTCTCTCTGCTCGGCCTCGGCAAGCTCCTTTAGATACGCTTCGAGCTCCTCGGCCTTCGCGAACGCCGTGCCGTTGATGCGGGTGAGCATGCGGTTGTTCTTGTCGTTCTTCCAGTATGCTCCCGACTGTCCGGTGATCTTGAAGACCTTGAGGGCCTTGGTGTAGCAGAGGTGGGGACCCGTGCACATGTCGATATAGTCGCCCTGTTTGAAGAAGCTTATCTCGGCGTCCTCGGGGAGGTCTCCGATATGCTCCTCCTTGTATTTCGCTCCTCTTTCCCTCATCAGGGCGAGCGCTTCCTCGCGGGGAAGTATGAAGGGTCTGATCGGAAGATTTTCCTTGACGATCTTCCGCATTTCGGCTTCTATTTTCTCAAGATCTTCATCGGACAGTTTGGTGTCGCCGAGATCGATATCGTAATAGAAACCCTTTTCGGTGGCGGGTCCGTAGCCGAAATCGGCGTGAGGATAAAGACGCTGTACCGCCTGCGCCATTATATGGGCGGCGGTGTGGCGTATGACCTGGAGCTCTTCCGACTCCGGGCATTCGGAAACGACGCCGTGTTTGTCGATGATTTTCATAGAAGCACCTCGCTGATGATTTATTGGCTTAGAATATGCCCTGTTCGAGCATCGCGGTGGCGACCTTCTTGAAGCCGGCGATGTTTGCTCCGGCGACGAGGTCGTAGCCGAGGCCGTTTTCTTCTGCGGCTTCGGCGGAGGCGCGGACGATGTTCTGCATCATGCGCTGCAGCTTCTCGTCGACTTCCTCTTCGGTCCAGGACAGGCGCTCGCTGTTCTGGCACATTTCAAGAGCAGAAACACCGACGCCGCCGGCGTTGGCCGCCTTCGACGGAGCGACGACGATGCCGTCCTGCGCGCGCAGGTAGTTGAGAGCCTCGTTGGTCGTCGGCATGTTCGAAACT
>CACZSP010000115.1 GCA_902783905.1 uncultured Ruminococcus sp. | reverse complement strand
TCGGGACGTTGAAATGCTGCTGTACAATTCGCTGACTCACAAAAAAGACGAATTCGTGACCAACGAGCCGGGAAAGGTGTCGATGTACACCTGCGGGCCGACCGTTTATCACTACGCTCATATAGGGAACCTGCGCACCTATCTGATGGAGGACGTGCTCGACAGGTATCTTCGTTATTCGGGATACAGGGTGAAGCGCGTTATGAATATAACCGACGTCGGACATCTGACGAGCGACGGCGACACCGGCGACGACAAGATGCTCAAGGGCGCGAAGCGTGAGCACAAGACGGTGATGGAGATCGCGAAGTTCTACACCGACGCCTTTTTCGCCGACTGCGCAAAACTCAATATCCGCCGACCGGAGGTCGTTCAGCCGGCGACCGGGTGCATCCCGGATTTCATCCGCGTCATTTCGTCGCTTATCGAAAAGGGATACGCCTACGAGGCGGGCGGAAACATATATTTCGACACCTCGAAGCTTGAAAAATACTACGTTTTCCACGGCTTTACCGAGGAAGACCTGGAGGTCGGGGTCAGGGAAGGCGTGGAGGAGGATTCCAACAAGCGCAACAAGGCGGATTTCGTCCTCTGGTTCACCAAATCCAAATTTGAGGATCAGGAGCTCAAATGGGAAAGCCCCTGGGGGCTCGGATACCCCGGATGGCATATCGAATGCTCCTGCATCGCCATGAAATATCTCGGAGAGAGGGTGGATATCCACTGCGGAGGGATCGACAACGCCTTCCCGCACCACACCAACGAGATCGCCCAGAGCGAAGCTTATCTCGGACACGACTGGTGCTCCTGGTGGGTACACGTGCTGCACCTTAACACGGCGTCGGGCAAGATGAGCAAGTCGAGCGGAGAGTTCCTTACCCTGTCGCTGCTCGAATCGAAAGGATATTCGCCTCTCGAATACCGCTTCTTCTGCCTGCAGTCGCATTACAGGCGCAATCTCGTCTTCTCGTACGAAAATCTCGACAACGCAAAGGGCGCATACCGCAAGCTTGTGGCAAAGGTGGCGCAGCTCGTCCGCCGTACCGACAAGGGGGCCGTCGACGGAGAGGCGCTCGCGTCGATGAAAAAACGCTTTACCGACGCTCTCGACAACGATCTGAACACATCTCTTGCGGTGACGGCGCTTTACGACGCGCTCAAGGCGAAGGTTTCGCCTGCGACCGTGCTTGCCGCGGTCCGCGACTTCGATACCGTGCTTCAGCTCGGACTTCTGGACGAGGCGAAAAAGCTGATCGCCGAAGAGGACGAAAAGGCGAAGGCTGCGACGGCCGAAAGAGTTTATTCCGACGATCCCGTCATCCGCTCGATCGAAGAGAGGATAGACGCCCGAACCGCCGCCAAGAAGGCGAAGAACTACGCCGAGGCCGACCGCATCCGCGCGGAGCTGCTTGCGGAGGGGATAGTGCTCACCGATACGGCGCAGGGAACGCTCTGGTCGAAGGCGTGACGGAATGAAAAAGTTTTTTGAAAAATACCGCGAGATAATCGTCTATATCCTCGTCGGGCTTATGGCAACCGTCATATCATACGGCATCAGACTCGCGATGATCTACGGAGGGGCCGCCCTTCTGTCCATCGATCTTTCGTCTGAGGATGCCGCGGAGGCGGCGAGAGCTTCGGCTCTGCGCACCGTCTCGACGATAGTCGGATCCGCCTGCGCGATAGTTGCCACTTTCTGGCCCAACAAGATCTGGGTCTTCCGCAATTACGACAAGACGCGCAGCGCCGTCTGGGGGCAGTTCGGAAAATTCGTCGCTTCGCGCGTCTTTTCCTTCCTGCTGGAGCTCGCCATCGCGGTCGGACTGCCTCTGCTGCTCACGAAGGCGGGCTATAAGCCCTTCAGGTTCATCATCGAAGTGGACGCCGACAAGATGACGACCGTTATTTCGATCGTTTTTATCACCGTACTGAATTACGTACTGAGCAAACTGCTCGTTTTCAGAAAAAAGAAGGAGAAAGAACAATGAAAAAGTTTCCGATAGGCATTCAGGTCTATTCAGTCAGAGACGCGGCCGCGGCCGATTTTGACGGAACGCTCGCGAAGATCCGCGAGTTCGGGTACGACGGAGTCGAGTTCGCCGGACTGTACGGAAAAACCGCTGCGGAAGTCCGCGCCCTTTGCGAAAAGCATTCGCTCGTTCCGATCTCGGCGCACGTTCCTTTCGTCGACATGCTCAAGGATCCGGCGGGTGTGCTTGCGCAGTACGCCGAAATCGGCTGCAAATACGTGGCCGTTCCCTATCTTTCCCCCGAGTACCGCCCGGGGACCCCGAACTTCGAGTTCGTCGTCGAGTTCATCGGGATCATCGCAAAGGCGGCGAAAAAGCAGGGGATCCAGCTCCTTTACCACAATCACGATTTCGAATTTATGAAGATCGGAGGCAAATACGCCCTCGATATCCTTTACGATACCGTTCCCGAGGATCTGCTGAAGACCGAGCTTGACACCTGCTGGGTCAACGTCGGCGGAGAGGATCCGGCGAAATACCTGCTCAAGTACTCAGGACGCGCTCCCGTCGTCCATCTGAAGGATTTCTTCGGACAGAAGAGCGAGAATATGTACGAGCTGATCGGTATCGAAACACCGGCCCCGAAGCGTCCCGACGGATTCGAGTTCAGACCGGTCGGATACGGACTGCAGAATTTCCCGTCCATCATCGACGCATCCGAAAAGGCGGGAGCCGAGTGGCTGATCGTCGAGCAGGACAAGCCCTCCATGGGGCTTACCGCTCTCGAATCCGCGAAGAAGAGCGTCGAATACCTGCGTTCACTCGGACTCTGATTTATGAGAAGAGTCCTGGCGCTGCTGACAGCCGCCGTCCTCTTCCTGCTTTGCGCCTGCTTGGAAACCAACGTCCCTGACGACGGGACTATGACCGGTCCCCCGATCGAACCCGATCCCGCCGGCGAGCCTCCCGTGATCGTCGTATCGGGCAGTCTCGGGCCGGCTACTGTCGTCAGAAGTGACAAAGCGTCGGATTTCGTCGCGACGCTGACCGGAAAGGTCTCGGCGGCGATGAAAAAGGTCGCGCCCGACACCGGCGTCGAGACCGACTGGGTCAAAAACGCGTCGGACGTCGAAGAGAAGTACGGTTCGCGTCCCGAGATACTGATCGGGAGCACGAACCGTCCGGAATCGGAGGCGGCCGCCGAGGGACTCGGCGCCGGGGAGTGGAGGATCTTCTCTTTATCTCCGAAAATCGCGATCGCCGGCGGCGGAGAGCTTGCTCTCGAGGCGGCGTGCGAAACTTTTGCATCACACGTTTATGAACTTGACGGAATGATCGTTTACAACGGCCCGACGGAGGGTGAGGCGGAGGGATACCGCTTTATCGGGACCAACCAGAAGCAGTCGAGAGTCGACGTGTTCCGGATGACTCTCGGCGAGCCGGGGACGGTACTCGAAAGATCGTTTTCCTATTCGTATTACAACGTGGCGGACGCACGGCTGCGGGTTATTGACGGTAAGACCGTTCTGCTGGCCGCATTCGGTCCGAGCAACGCCTCTGTTACCGATTACGACACCGGAAGAACGCTCTGGACGGCGTCGAACACGGCGAACAATCCCCACGCCTGCGAATATATCCGCGTCGGAGACGTTGACGTGATAGCCGTTGCCGCGACCGCCGGAAACGAGGTCCGCTTCTACGATATGAAGGATTCCTCGAAAAATTACGAAAGTCTCGAATTCGAGGACGCTCACGGCGCGCTCTGGGATCCCGGGCTCGGACTGCTCTGGATACAGGGCAGAAAGGTACTCGCCGGATACCGGCTGTCCGCCGACGGAGGAAAGATCACCGTTGTCCCGGAGGAGGGCAGGACCTACACGATCCCGACCGACTGGTCGCACGATCTGCAGCCGTTTTACGGAGACACCGATAAACTCTGGGTCACGACGGGAACGGCCGTATATCTCTTCTCTAAAAGCACAGGAGAGTTTTCGACCTCCTTTGCGGGAGCGGAATACGTATCGAAAAAGAACGTAAAGGGAATAGGCAACTATTCCGACGGCACCACGGTTTTCCTCATCCCCGACGGCGAGTTCAAGGACTGGACCGGAGCGACGGTCGACGCGGTGCTCCTTCGCGGAAGCAGGGCGTTCCCGTTCCGGGTCAGTATAACCGGAGCCGGGTTCTACAAGGTCAGATCATTTAATACCGATTATCAATAAGAAATTTTATTATTCAAGGAGAATAACCATGGCAGACAAATCTATGGAAGGTCTTAACGACTTTACCGCAAAGGCCGAATCGAAGGTCGATTCCTCCCGCAAGCTTCGCGTGGCGATCATCGGATGCGGATGGATCGCGGGTTCGCACATCAAGTCTTATCTCGCTCAGCCAGACGTCGAGATAGTCGCAGGCGCCGATCTGATCCCCGGCAAAGCCGCCGCTTTCTTCGCCAAGTACGGAGTGGAAGGTGTAAAGACCGACTATGCCAACGACGAGGAACTGATCGCCGACAAGTCGCTGAATCTTGACGCCGTCTCGATCTGCACCTACAACCGTCAGCACGCGCCCTGCGCCATTCACGCTCTCGACGCCGGACTCAACGTACTGCTCGAGAAACCCTTCACCGTAACTCTCGACGAGGCGGTCGAGGTCATGAGAGCCGAAAAGAGAAGCGGAAAGGTGATCTCTATCGGTTTCCAGCCCCGTCTCGACGCGAATATGCAGAAGATAAAGGAGATCGTTCAGTCGGGCGTTCTCGGCGATATCTATTACATCCAGACGGGCGGCGGACGCCGTCGCGGCATCCCGACGCCATTCGGCACCACCTTTATCGAGGATGAGACCGCCGGACTCGGAGCTCTCGGAGACATCGGCTGCTATTCTCTCGACATGGTTCTCAACGCGATCGGCTATCCGAAGCCGCTCACCGTCACCGGATACAAATCCGCCTTCTTCGGAAAGGATCCGAACTACTGCGGATACCGCGCCGACAAGAGAGCCGAATACGCGAAGAAATTCGGCGTCGACGACTTCGCCGCCGCGTTCATCCGTCTCGAAGGCGGAATCATACTCGACTTCCGTATCGCGTGGGCAATGAATCTGGATACTCCCGGCGACACCATCATCCTCGGCACGAAGGGCGGTCTGCGCATTCCTTCCACCGAGTGCTGGAACGGCACCGTCGGCGGCCCGATGAAGATCTATCACGAGGTATGCGGCCAGCAGGTCGAGACCGAGATCCCGGTCATCAAGATGAACCAGGGACTGTTCGATCTCAAGATACGCTCCTTCCTTGACGCCGTCAAGAACGGCACGAAGGCACCCGTCCCGACCTCCCAGATCCTTTACAATCAGGCGATCATCGACGGCATCGCGAAATCCGCCGAATGCGGACGCGAGGTCGAGATTGAGATTCCGGAGATATAAGTCAATTCCAAGTCCGGAAGACCGCAAACGTTGTGCATCCGGCATCACGCAACCCTTATCCGTCGGATTTTGCCCTCCCCCGGGGGAGGGTGGCGCCGTAAGGCACCGGGTGAGGGTTGCACAAAAAGGGATAATCAATACCGGCGTCTTATGAGAAACAAACCGGGAAATCCATACTTCCCCCGGGGGAAGGCAAATATGTGAAAGGCAATTACTGAAATGGCACTCGTAACCACAAAAGAAATGTTCGCGAAGGCGTACGCGGGACAATACGCGATCGGCGCATTCAACATCAACAATATGGAGATCATTCAGGCGATCTGCGAGGCAGCCGCCGACAAGCAGTCTCCCGTCATCCTTCAGGTCTCCGCGGGAGCCCGCAGGTACGCAAAGCACGATTATCTCGTCGCTCTCGCCAACGCCGCCATCAAGGACAGCGGGATAGATCTCGCTCTCCATCTCGACCACGGCGCCGACTTCGAGATCTGCAAGTCCTGCATAGACGGCGGTTTTTCATCGGTCATGATCGACGGCTCGAAATGGAGCTTCGAGGACAACATCGCCCTGACGAAAAAGGTCGTCGATTACGCTCACGCTCACGGAGTCGTCGTCGAAGGCGAACTCGGCAAGCTGGCGGGTATCGAGGACGACGTTAAGGTCTCGGCCGAGGATTCCTCCTACACCAGACCCGAGGAAGTCGAGGAATTCGTCACCCGCACCGGCGTCGATTCTCTCGCCATAGCGATAGGAACCTCCCACGGCGCGTACAAGTTTACCGCCGCCCAGTGCACCCGCAACGCAGAGGGAGTACTCGTTCCGCCTCCGCTGCGTTTCGACATTCTCGAAGAGGTCGAAAAACGGCTGCCCGGTTTCCCGATCGTGCTTCACGGCGCGTCCAGCGTCCCGCAGAAGTTCGTCAAGGAGATCAATTCTCTCGGCGGAAAGATGCCCGACGCCGTCGGCATTCCCGAGGATCAGCTTCGCAAAGCCGCTTCGATGGCGGTCTGCAAGATCAACATCGACTCGGATATCCGCGTCGCCATGACCGCCGCCATCCGCCGCTATTTCGCGGAGTATCCGTCGGCCTTCGACCCGAGAGATTATCTCGGAGCCGCGAGAGATGCCGTGCGCGAGATGGTCAAGCACAAGATCGTCAACGTGCTCGGCTCGAACGGAAAACTGTGAACGCATAGATAAAAAAACAGGCTGCTCCGTGCATTGACGCCGGGGCAGTCTCGCTTTGTGAAAGGGAAAAATGAAAGGATACTGGAATCTTGACGTCCTCTATCGCGGATACGACGATCCGCGATTCGATGAGGATCAAAAAAAGCTCGACGAAGCGATCGAACGCTTTCGCAGGCTTGCCGACGGAGCGGATGAACTTGACGACGTCACTCTTGCCGAAAAGTATATTGATATAAATGAAGAGATCGCGCTTCTTGCCGGAAGGATCTCGGTTTTTGCCGAACTGAAATACTGCGCCGACACGTCCGATTCGCTGTCCCAGAGCACCTCCGGCCGTCTTATGGCAAAGCTCAGCGCTCTTGCCGCTCCCGACGCGTCGCTCCGCCGGAGGATAGGCAAGGCGGACGTAGAAGGTATAATAAGTGCGAGCCCGCGGCTTGCAAAATACCGTTATTATCTGGAAAACATCGTAAAAGACGGTAAATATCTTCTTGCCGACGGCGAGGAGGAGGTTTTTTCGCGCATGAACATCTCGGGCGCCGGAGCCTGGGAGGAGATGCGCAGCGCGCTGACGAGCTCGGCAAAAGCCGAGTACCGCGGAAAAGAGCTCACGCTGACCGAACTGCGCCAGCTGGCGTCGGACGCCGATCCCGACGTGCGGCGCGACGCCTACGACGCCGAGATAAAATGCTGCGCGGGTATCGAAAAGCCGGTCGCATTTGCCCTCAACAGCATAAAGCTGCAGGTGATTAACGAATGCGAAATGCGAGGTTTTGCGTCTCCCCTCGACAAGGCGCTTTACGATTCGAGGATGAAAAAAGAGACGCTCGACGCGCTCTGGTCGGCGGTTTACGATCACCTTCCGGCGTTTCACCGCTTTCTTCGCGCAAAGGCGCGTCTGCTCGGTTACGACGGGCCGCTTAAATGGTGGGATCTTTTCGCTCCCGCCGGTAAATCCGGAAGAAAATTTACCGACGACGAGGCAAAGGAATATCTGCTTTCGATATTCTCCGGCGTTGACGGGGAACTGCGCGATCTGGTCGAACGCGCCTTCGATAACGACTGGATCGATATGCACGCCCGGGAGGGAAAAGTCGGCGGGGCCTTCGACTGCGGACTTCCGGGAGTTCCCGAGAGCAGGATTCTGACGAATTTCCGCGGAGATATGGGAGACGTCGTGACTCTCGCACACGAGCTGGGGCACGCCTTCCACGATCTGCAGGTGTCGCCGAACAGCGAGCTCTGCCGCGGATATACGATGCCTGTTGCAGAAACGGCATCGACGTTCAACGAAAATCTGATCCTTTCCCGCGCCATCGCTTCGGCGCAGAGCAGAGAGGAGAAGATATCGCTTATCGAAGGGCAGCTGACCGACGCCGCCCAGATAATATGCGACATACTTTCGAGATTTCTCTTTGAGAGCGCCGTTTTCGCGCGCCGCCCGGAGGAATTTCTCGACGCGGGAACACTCTGCGCGATGATGACCGAGGCTCAGAAGAAGGCATACGGCGACGGGCTTGACGCCGATACTCTCAATCCGTATATGTGGCTGTCGAAAAGTCACTATTACAGCGGTTCGCTGAGCTTTTACAACTTTCCCTACGCTTTCGGCGGACTGTTTGCCAGGTCGCTTTACGCAAAATACGAAAAAGAGGGGAAAGCTTTCTTCGAAGTATATCGCGATATGCTGAAAAAAACGCCCTCCCTCGACGTCGAGGACTGCGCCGCCATTGCCGGTATCGATCTTACCGACAAAGGCTTCTGGGAAGAAGGACTCGTTTCCTTCGAGAAGGAGACAGATGAGTTCTGCCGGCTGGTTGATATGAGGTAAACCGGGCGTCGCGCCTTCAGGTTCCGCCGGCTTTTTGGGGGATCTGACCTTGTCCGGCGTGCGCCGGACACATCACGTGCCGTAAGGCACACATCTAAGGCAATACCGCACAATTCGATGGCGAAATCCGTCCCGGATTTCGCGTCACATCCTAGCCGGCTGATTTTCCGTCTGATTTCGACGTCATAACAGGCGCAAAAAGAGCCGTCAAGATGCGTGCGTCGAATTGTGCGGTATTGCCTTAACAGCCCGGTTTTTTTGCTTTTTTTGAAAAAAACGTTGACAAGCCGCGCAGCAGGGTGTATAATAATGTCAAACAGTTGAACAGTTGTTCAACCGTAAACGAAAAGGAGCGCAAAATGAAGCAAAAAGAGACCGGACCGCTTCCGGTATGCGAATGCGAGGAAATTCACGTTGACGCGGTGGAGCGGAGAAGAAAAACAATGCCGGACGTGGAGACGCTCTACGATCTTTCGGATTTTTTCAAGATCTTCGGGGACAGCACCAGACTCAATATACTTTTTGCCATCGACGACGGTCCGCTTTGCGTCTGCGACATCGCCGAACTTCTCGGTATGACGAAATCGGCAGTTTCGCATCAGCTTCGCATTTTGCGCGCCAGCGACCTGATCGCCTGCAGGCGTGTCGG
>CACZSP010000114.1 GCA_902783905.1 uncultured Ruminococcus sp. | reverse complement strand
TGGCAAACCGGTCGGTCTCACAATATGACGGTAACCGTCACCGTTTCGGGATGGACCGACGGAGAGGACGGCTTTTATCAGATAAACGATTTTATCCCGACAGGCGCCCTCTTCACATGTTTCCCGGAAAACGATAAGAAAGAATTCAATCTGTCCTACTCCGGCAGGCGAATAACCGGCGGATTTTTCGTCTTCGCGAATACCGACGAAAACGGCGCCCCGGTCCCGACTCAGTTTTCCGTCAGCTTCAGCTACGTGATCCGCGGCGTGCTGGAAGGCGAATACGTCTCCGAGCCCTGCGTCGTATTCCGCAGCACCGACGGAGCGACAGGTTTTTCCAGCAGGCCGGTCTTCTGCTTCGACGGCGACGGAAAGCTGAAAAAACTTCTTCCGTATAAAGGATGAAATGATATGGCAAGTGCGTATTTTGCGGGAGGATGCTTCTGGTGCATGACCCCGGTGTTTATCGACTCGGGCGCCCTGCGCGTCGAATGCGGATACTCGGGAGGATCAGAAGCCGCCCCCTCCTATCACGACGTAAAATCCCAAATGACCGGGCACCGCGAGACGGTCCGGATCGAATACGACCCGGAAAAACTCTCCTTTGACCGGCTCGTCGATATTTTTCTCGAAAACGTAGATCCCTTCGACGGCGAAGGACAGTTCATCGACCGGGGTCGTTCCTACACCCTTGCCGTCTATTATCTGACGGAAGAAGAAAAAAAGACCGCGACCGTAAAGATCGCGGAGCTTGAAGAACGCGCCGGCAGAAAGGCGTGCATATCAGTCGAGCCTTTCAGATCCTTTTTCTCAGCCGAAGAGGAGCATCAGGATTACTACCTGAAAAACCCGGAGGCGTTCGAGCGGGAGCTGAAGGAAAGCGGAAGGAAAAGGCGATAATTCCAAGGATGCGCTGAATAAACCGCGTGTGATGCCGCGGAGATTTTTCAGACTTCCGTTTCCTCCGCAATATCCTCCAGCGCCATCGCCGAGAAAAACATGCAGTTTATCCAGAGATTTTTTCCGTTGAGATATTCTTCGTTCATCCAGTATGTCGGGATCATTCCGTCCGGGCGCTGGCTTCTCGTTATCGCGTCGGCGAGCGCCTTCGCCTTCTCGAGGTGCAGCTCTCCCCTTCCCGCCCGGTACATCGCGAGGAAGGTCCGGCAGATATCGGCGGTGCTGGCGTCTATCGGCATATACCATTTGTACTGCTCTGCGCCGAACGGGGTCATCCAGGTAGACGTGTCGAACCGGTTCCGGTTCCAGGGCGCCGGGCGCCGCCAGACGACGAACTGATCCTCGACGAAACGCATAAGCTCGTCCGCCTGCGCCATCCTTTTTTCGTCGTCCCTGCAGTACCGGCACCAGTAACGGATCAGGGGCGTCGCGGCGTAATGCGAAAGATTCGAATAGTTCTCGGAACAGCTGCTGTCCTCGAACTGGCCCTCCCAGTTGTAGGTCGGCAGCATTTTCTTTTCGGTATACTCGACTGCTCCTTCGGCCAGCTTCCGCCAGACCTCGTCGCCGGTGCGGTCGAAAAGGCACTCAAGGAACGGCACGATTATTGCCATCGGCGCGCAATAGTGCGAGCTTATCACCTCGCCGGTGCTCTTTCTCAGTATGAAAGGCCAGCTGCCGTTCTCGCGGACGTTGTCGCGGTACCACTCGCCGATGCGGAGAGCGGCGTCAAAATACCGCCTCTCGCCGGTCGCCCGTTCAAGACCGAGATACGCCGTTCCGACTCTTGCCGGATATATCATCATGACCCAGTCGATCCTCTCGGTTGCCTTCAGGTTCGTCCGGGTTTCGGGATGATCGCGGAAGTCTATACAGTAGGTCGGAGGGATATGCGCCGTCGGCTCTCTCTCGCCCGGAGTGATCCCGATAAGCCAGTCCGCGGCGTTCTTCGCGACGGTCAGCGCGGCGGCGGCGTGCTCGGGGCGGAGCGACGAATAATGCACCATTGCTTCGATGACGTACGAGATCATCTTGCTAGGGTATACGTATCTGTCGTAGTCGGGATCGGGCGTGCCGTCCGTCAGCCAGTGCTGAATGAAGCTCTGCGCGAAAGCGTGATCGTACGCTCTCGCCGCCGCCTCGCGGTAGCCGCCCGCCGGCCCCGGCAGATCCGCCGGGAAGGGTGAAAGCCGGAAAAAGGTCCGGGCCCCGGCAAGTGCGGCGTCCTTTCCTTCAGCGTCGGTCGCGAAAACACGAAGTTCGGTTACTCCCTCCGGGATATCCTTCCACACCGGCTCGAGGGAGGCGCCGGACGAGCGCGACTCGAAGGAATGCTCCCGTCCCTCGGAATCGGTTATTGCGTATCTGTATTTTCCGCATCCCGGATAGGGCTGGAACTGAAAGGCCGGGACGTACATAAACTGCGTCGCCTCGGGGTTCCAGAAGGGCCTTCCCTCTCCCCCGCCGATATGTGCCGCCGTCGCGGCCGACGAGCACTCGATCGCCGCCTGTTGTGCAAATTTCTGATCTGTCATAATAATTCTTCCTTTGTATCTTCAATTTGCCGGTGTATACTGTATTCTTCCATCAAATTCCAAATTCCCCGCGGAGCAGTTCGTCCACTTCGTCTGCCGTGTGCACTTTGCCGGCGCTTACACTGTCAACGCC
>CACZSP010000113.1 GCA_902783905.1 uncultured Ruminococcus sp. | reverse complement strand
TGTGTCAGGATTCCACTCTTTGCGACCGCCCAGTAACCTTTCCTTGTGTTGCCGTTTCTGTATGCCCTCCACGGCTCCATACCAAGTTTAATAACTTCACTTTGCGGCACAGCCGCAATACTTCACTGTGAGCGAAGCGAACGTCTTCATTAACGAGCGGAGCGAGTGACTTCACCAGTCGGCAAAGCCGACGTCTTCACTTAAATGAAGTCGAACCTGTCGGGGTTAATGAAGGAATGCCAACCCCTCTATATTCTCGCCAGTGAAGAGTTTTTATATGAATCGTCGTCGGTGACTTCTTTGATCACCCTGATCTGTTGCGGGAACCTGATCAGCGCGTTCTCGTCGCTGAGTTCGATTTCGGCGATCGCCTTATCGTTCCAGAACGGATAGACGTCAATCTCAAAATACTGATTATCGTACGTAAGACAGTAACGGTCCTTCCGGATCGGGCGTCTTGTCGTGTCGGCGTTCATCAGCAAACGGATATACTCGCTTTGGGAGAGGCGGCGTTCGATCTCCACACGTTTCACTTCGCTTACCTTGCGTTTAACAGTCTGGAAGTAGACGTAATGTCCGTCGGAACCGCGCTGGCGCACCCTGATTTCCTCGTCACTGTCCGATTTCAGATACGTCTGTATGATCTCGATACGCTTACAGTTGGGAATTGATTCAAGCCATTTGATATCAGGGTATTCGATAAGAAACTTGCGTTCGATCTCAAAGGGCTCCGGCTCGCCAAGAAATGAAGAAATCTCCGCAATCAGTCGCTTCATCTTATTTTCAAAATCAGTGGAATTGTCGATCACGCGAAGGTGCGGATGTCCCGTCCAGGCGGAGATCAGTTTATCGTCAAGCGCTGCGGCCTCCTCGACCGTCTCGGTTCTGGCGGAGTTGTTTGCCGTCGTATAGAATTCCTCGGCTCCTTTTGCTGCCGTGACAAGATGAAAAACCGCGTCGTAGCTGTCACGGAGTTCGATCTCGTTCGTACCGAGATATTCAAGAACGCGGGCAAAAACCTGATCGTCCATGTACGCCCTGTTATCAAGGGCGCCTCTGTCACAAACGATCAGAATCTTAGATACCTTCATCGACCTCGACGCCTGCTCAAAGACTTTTTCCTTGTCGAGCTGCAAACGTAGCAGGCACTTTTGAAAATCACCGTTCGTTCCGCATGTCCACGGAGCTACGCCTCCCGTGATAAGCTCGGTCGCCGTCTCGGGAACGAACAGAACGATATATCCCGCTTGAGTAAAGGCGTTCTGAATCCAGCTCATCGCCGTGGACTTACCGGCGCACGGTCCTCCGGTGATAACTATCTTTGAAATTTCCGCTTTGTTATTTTCCATTTTTTAAAATCTCTATCTCTCCTGTCGCGATATTTATCCTTGCATTTTTAATGACGTCAGCATTATCTCCCCTTCCGCAGTTTTCCGTAATCCTGAACCACCTGCCGTCAGGGGAAACGTTCCCGGTGCGCGAGGAATAGAAATGCCCGCCTTCAAAAAACGCCCCTTCCGGATATTCAAAATGAGTCTTTACGTCACTGCCGTCGGTTTTACAGCTTTTAAGATACATCTTTTCGTTAAAGAGGGCGTTCTCGGTTTCTTCATTGAGTATTTTGCATTCTTCTTCGATTTTATACAGTTCGTTAAGCGTGATACCGAGTTCCGTTGCGCGCTTCAGCCAGGTAATCGGAGTAAACGCCGCGTCCGCATTTCTGCTTGAGATATAATAGATCCTTCCGTCGCTGACGTTATACCCTATCCCGCTCGCACACTCGCCGGGCGGGATTTCGTGTTCTTCTCCGGTCAGCAGATCGTGAAAGACAAAATGTGGCGATTGGAACATATCGTCCACCCAGACTCTTGCAAGGAAAAAGGTTTCCTGCATCAGAACCGCGCGGGCGAACTGCACCGACTCTTCCCTGCTGTTCTGCCCGTTATAATCTGTCGAAAACACTCCAGCCACTCCCGGAATAGGTTTTCCGTCCCCGGGAACCGAAAAATACAGCCGGGTGTCGGTAAGACAAACGATATACAGATTTTTGTCATATTCGGCGACGGTTTCGCTCTTTTTCTTTTCAAATCTGTACCTGACAAGCGAATAAACGGTTTTTTTATCTCGAACCTCCGGCATCAAATACCAGACGCTGTCGTCTCCGATAACAAAATCAATGACTCCCTCGTAGCTTTCGTCGGAAAAAACGGCGTCATATTCTCCGCTTTCAAGATCGTAAACGAAAAAGGAATTCAGCATTCCGTGGTCTTTCGGGTCGGAAGAATGATTGTTGCCGTACTGATTAACGAAAAGACGGTTCCCGACTATCGAGAAAAACACGTACTCGTCCCTTGAGACCATCGGAC
>CACZSP010000112.1 GCA_902783905.1 uncultured Ruminococcus sp. | reverse complement strand
GGAGCACTCGGTGATTCCGTAGCCGTTGAGGACGGTAATTCCGAGAGCCTCGAAGAAGTCGATGATATCCTGGTTGAGGGCGGCGCCGCCGCAGATTATCATCTGCAGCTTGCCTCCGAAGGTGTCGAGCACCTTGCCGAAGAGCTTTTTACGCACGTCGATGCCGACCTTTCCGAGCGCGTTGGAGATCTTGATGCCCTGCCTGAGTTTTTTTGCCTGGCCGGTTTTTTCAGCCTGCGCCCATATACGGCGGTAGAGCGTTTCGACGAAAAGAGGAACCAGGATCAGATGTGTCGGCTGCTGCTCCTTGAGCTCGCGGAGAAGATATTTAATGCCGGACGTCAGGTATACCTCGGATCCCTGCGCGTAATGCCCGACTATGTTGACCGTCGAACCGAAAGTGTGGTGGGGAGGAAGCAGCATGAGAGTCTTCGGGGTGATGTCGAAGTTGTACATTCCCTGGGTCATGTCCGAGACGATGTTTTTTGTCGAAAGCATGACGCCTTTTCCCTTGCCGGTGGTGCCGGAGGTGAAAACTATCGACGCAAGCCGGTCGGGATCGATCTCGTATTCGTAATACGAGTTGTCGCCGGCGTCTCTCTTCGCTTTTCCGGCGGCGACAAGGTCGTCGATGCGCAGATCGCCGTCCGCGTCCGGTTCGCCCGCGATGCAGACGAAAAGCTCCGTACCCGATTCTTTGCGTATCTCGTCAAGCTTTGCGGCGGGAAGATCGGAGTAAAAGAGAGCGTATGCGCCGGCCTTTTTCATCGTCGCGGCAAGATCGGCTCCCGGCATTTCCTTGTCGAGAGGGACGGTAACGGCGCCGATGGCCATAAGAGAGAAATAGGAATAGATCCAGCCCTTCGTGCAGGAGCCGATGACTGCGCATTTTCTGTCGCGCAGTCCCATCGAGATAAGCTCGGTTCCGAGTCCGCGGATGTCCTTTGCGGCGTCGGAATAGGTTATGCTGACGGTTTTTTCATCGTTCGGATCGAGCTTGTAGGTGATGGCGGGGGAATCGGGATGGAGTTCGGCGGACTGGTCCACCATTATCCTGAAATTCTCGAAGACCGTCGTTTTGTACAAAGGGTAGTTCTTGTGTCTGTTCATTTTAAGAGAACGCCTTTCGTTTATTCGTTTATTGATTAAGGAGATTATTTCTTTTTTTCGGGAATGCCTAGGGGAGCGCTGAATAAATCGCGTGCGTAGATTGGCGAGAGCATTTTTCGCCTGTTCTTGCTGAGAAATCGCAGGAATACAGGAGGTATTTCAAGATTTCGACGCAAGGACAGGCGGGAAATGAGCCGTCAAGATGCGTGCGTCGATTTGTTCAGTGCTTCCCTAAATACTTCTCAAGCGGTCTGCCGAAAAGCTTAGTGCAGAGTTTGACTATCTGACCGACGCATACCGCGGCGAGAATCGTTCCCTCGCGGACGACGACGTCGTCTCTGGCAAAGGATTTAAAACCGCCGAGGAAAATCAGCTGCAGTATGAGGGCAATCGTGATCATCGAGACGTCGACGAAGGTCTTGCAGTCGCCGAACGCCTTGCCGGTCACGGTGGAGATCGCTCCGGCAAGTCCTTCCGCCGGCATCGGGATCCAGCGCGGACGCAGGTAGAGAAAGACGCCGATACCGATTATGATTATACCGCAGACGGTGTAAAGAAGCTTCATCGCGTAGTTCCCGGGAGACGGGATCCAGATAAGGAGATGTCCGACCGCGTTCGGGTCAACGCCCATAAGGTCGACGATAAAGGAGAAGGCAAACGTCAGAGGAAATCCGAGAAGATTGAGCCAGGAGTATTTTTTCCACCTTTCCCTGAACTCTCCCTTTCCGGCGAGCGACCAGATCAGAAAGACGGCAAGCTGAAGCAGGATCAGTATGACGTATATGATCAGCGTGGTGGTGCCGAGGGTGAAGCCCCAGATCACTTCGCACGCCCGGGGTATCGAGCTCACCGGAGAAATTCCGAGCTTCGACATTTTGGTAAGCGTTATTCCGCAGGCGATCAGTACGAGCCCGAGAAGGTAGCATACCGCCTGTTTGATTACGTTTGTGACTTTAATCTTTTTGTCAGACATTGTCTTTCCTCATTCCTCCGGGGAGCGCCGGGCGGACCGCGGACCGGTTCATTCGACGGTCTCCTTTTTTTCTTTTTCGCCTTCCGGCGAATGTACGGTCTCTTTTTTCTTGGTCAGCAGCGCGCAGAGAAAAACGATGAGTTCAGCGGGGATGAGGAGAAGGAAGATCTGCCATACGTTGAATTTCCACAGCGCTACGTAAACGGTAAGCACTATGCTGACGAGAAGAAGACCGATTATTATATAATTGTGACGACCGTGATTCCAGACCGAATTAAGTATCAGGACGAGAATCACGGCGGCGGGCAGGGTGTAAACGAAGATACTCGGGAAATTGCCGACCGTTGTCCAGAGAACAACGTAAAGAAGCATGGAAAGCATCCATATCCCGCACACCGATATGCCGGCGATGATAGCTCTCGACGAATACTTTCTGTCGGTCGTCTGTCTGGCGGAATACTCGACGACAGTATCGCCCGAGTGCTCGGTGAACAGATAATCGACCGTGACCCCGAATATCTCGGAAAGCTGTTTGAGCGTAAAAGCGTTGGGAGCGGACTCGCCGCGCTCCCATTTGGATATCAGTTTGTCGGAGTAGTTCAGAAGCTCTCCGAGATCAGACTGCTTCATTCCGGCTGACTGACGGAGATTCTGTATGTTTTTACCGATTATCCCGGAAAGTTCTTCCATTTCGATCCCGATTCAGGGGCTGTGCCGCCTCAATAACGATTGCCTTAAAATAATATTATATCATATATCTCTGATTATGTCAAATTCCGGACAAATCCCGGTCAGAGGCCGACGGCGACGGCTCCCCAGAGGAAGAGGACCGACGTCAAAAGGAGGAACAGCTGGAAGATACCGGTCCGCTTGATCCAGTCGATGTACGAGACTCCGGCTAGCCCGAGTCCGATCATAAGCGTTCCGCAGGTGGGGTATACCACGTTGGTGTAGCCGTCGCCCAGCAGGTAGCAGAGGATTATCACGTTCTTTGAGATGCCGGGGATGGGCGCGAGAGTGAGCAGCGGTATGATGAGGGCCGCCTTGGCGGTCGACGAGGGAATGAAAAACTCGAGCACGAGTATGAATCCGAGCAGCACGAGGACGGCGAGGTAGGGCGACATTCCGCCGAGGATGCCCGACATCCAGTAGAACATGGTGTGCAGGATCCCGCCCTTTTCGGCGATATATTTGATGCTGAAGGCGATGAGTATCAGGGCAATCGACGGAAGGATATTGAGTATACCACCGAAAAACGCGCGGAACCACGGTCTAAAGCCGCCGATCATCATTCGTCCGATAACAACGGTACCGATGACGAACGCGACCGCCATTATTATCATGGCGAGGCCGAGCGCGGCAAGCGCCGGGACGGCCGAGAAGACTATTACAACGAGAAGCACGAATGAAAAGAGGGCGAGCGTCATATACGCCTTCTTTTTTTCTTCCGGATCCATGTCCGGCGCAGCTTCGCCGTTTACCGGTTCGGGGGCTGCCTTCTCGTCCTTCTTAGCCATTCTGACAAGATAGAAGCAGGTGACGCCCGCGAGCATTACGAACATCACGGCGCGGTACCAGAGGCCGTCGGTGGTCCTCACTCCGGCGAGAGTCGAGCAGACTCCGACGGTGAACGGATTGAGCATCGCGGCGGTAAAACCGACGCCGGTCGTGATGAGCACAAGGGCGAGAGCCGTCCGCTTGTCCCAGCGCATCGCCCGTGAAAAGGTCAGAAAGACCGGGAAGAGTATCAGCAGTTCCTCCTGGACGCCGAAAAGCGAGGCGAGCAGCATCATAAAGAGGGTGATCCCGCAGATCGCCAGAAATCTTCTCTTTCTGAACCGGATAATGATCAGCTTGACAAGCGCGCTCATCGCGCCGCATTTTTCAAGCACGGCGAAGCTGCCGCCGAGAATCAGTATCATCGCGATAACCTGATACATCGTTCCGCGGTCGCTGTCGAAGAGGAAAGTCTCGACGGGAGAGGTCAGCCAGCGGTACCACGGTACGCGGTCCTCCGCTTCGCAGAATTTGAATGTGTCCGGAACGACCGTCGGTTTTCCGGTGGGACCGGTCTCGACGTCGTACCGTCCTGCGGGCAGGACGTAGGTAAGTATGCCTACGATGAAAAGGATCGCGTAAAGCAGGGCTATGACTTTTAAGAGACCCGAAAGGTCAATTTTCAGTTCCGTGCTCTTTTTTTCGTTTTCAGCGTTCATTTATACTTTTCCTCTCACGTCTTCGCTGAATTTTCTCCAGACGGGATCAAGCGCGTTGTGAAGTTCTTCTTCCGCCATAAGAATATATACCGGAAGCGGCGACGGGTCTTTCGGAACGAACCGAAAGTATTCTCCCTTGTAGAAAAACTCGTTTCCCGTTCCCGAAACGAAGGGCATCGACGGGATACGGCGAAGATCGAATTCCAGCCGCACGTTTTCCCCCCGCCGGGTTCCCTCGTAAACGAGTTTTTCCGGATCAAGCGTGAGGATCCCTTCACCGTCCCTGCGGCAGTCGTTTTTCGACAGTCTGTCGGTGACGAGCGAGTATATATCCGCCCGCCAGGAAAGCAAAAAGCCGGGATCCGACGTCTCCCGCCGGACTTCCTCTCTTTCCCGGGCGTACCAGCTGTCGATCCGTGAAAAAGGAAGCGCCGAGCCCTCTTCGGGAATGAGAGAATAGGTTTCGTCGACCCTGACCGCGTTTCCGCAACTGCAGATTATTCGGTCTTTTTCGGTCCGGATACCGTATTTTCTGCCGCAGACAGGGCAGAGAAAAAGGATCTTTTCAAGTCCGCGGGCGTTTCCGTGCTTCGAACGGTAGACGAGTTTTTCCTTCTCGTTGGCGGCAAAGTCGGAGTAGACGAACCGGGAGAGAAGGCGCGTGTAGAGCTCGTCCTCCGAAAGGGAATCAAGCTCCTCTTTTTCGAAAAGGATCGAATATGAAAAGGAAACGGGTCCGCGGCGGTTGCCGTGATCGAACCGCGGGTCGGCAAGATATGCGCCGCGGCTTTTGCAGAGGACGACATCGGTTCCGAGGTGTTTGATCAATCCGGCGGTCGCGGGATTGACGGGCATCGTCGAACCGTCCATCGACTGAATGCCTTCGGGAAAAAGAAGAAAAGACGCGCCGTTTTTTTTCAGGCGAAGCATCGAAACGGCGGTCGAAAGATCCGGCTCGTAAAGTTTTTTCGGGATGATCCCGGCCTTGAGAAAGATCCGGAAAAGTCCGGGTATGAAGAGGTTCTGGTAGCCGATAACGACGTTCGGCTGCGAAAACCGCCAGCCGTGGAGAACGTAAAGGTAACTGTCGGTCGCGGCGTGATCGGCCACGAGCAGGACGGGCCTGCCCCGCATCTGTTTTTTGTCGAAAAGATATTCGAATTTGACCTTTTTGAAGGCGACGAGCGCGCCGATCAGCAGACGCAGAACGATCGCGGAACCGCGGGTCGGAAGCGCGGGACGGTAGGCGGCGAGGCGCTCGGCAGGTGTCGGATGTTTCATAAAAAAAGCCCGCGCGGCGGCACCGTTGCGTGCCGCCGGCGATTCTGTCGGTTTTATTCCAGCCCGATAGCGCGTCTTACGACGTCGGGCTTGTTGGTTATCAGGGCGTCGCAGCCGAGAGCGGCAAGCTTTTTCGCCTTTTCCGGGTCGTCGACCGTCCACGGATGGACTCTGATTCCGAGAGCGTGGCATTTGTCGACGTATCCATCGTAAAGATCTATCTGGTTGTCCCTCGGATGCACGGCTTTCGCGGGGATGTTTGCGGTGTAGTCCCACGCGTTTACCATATTGAAGCCGTAAAGGGGAGCCACGAAGGCGTCGGGATTGACCCGCAGCATTCTCGCGAGCTGCTCGTGATCGAACGAGGAGTATATTACGGCGTCCTGCATCTTATGCTTTTTCGCGCACTCGTCCAGGGCGGCGGGCATTGCGGGATCGGCGGATTTGATCTCCACGTTCACGATCATGCCGGTGCGGCGGCAGAGATCGAAAAGATCGTCCATCGTCGGGATGCGCGTGCCCTTGAAGTCGGCGGAGGTCTTGATGCCGGCGTCGAAGACCGAAAGCTCCTCGAAGGTGTAATCGGTGACGAGGCCCTGACCGTTCGTCGTTCTGTCGAGCTTGGCGTCGTGCATAAGGATTATGACGCCGTCTTTTGAAAAGTGTACGTCGGTTTCGACTCCGTCGGCGTGCATTTTTGCAGCCAGTTCAAAGGAGGGAAGGGTGTTTTCGGGGGCGTACGCGCCCGGCTGTCCCGAAAGAGCTCCGGGGGCTCCTCTGTGTCCCCATACGAACGTACGCTCGGTAAGTGTCTTTGCCATATCAGAAGATCCTTTCTTATGCGTCCGGCGGATGTCGGATCATTATTTGTTTTTTTCGATTTCTTTTTTCAGCTCGCGAATGGCTGCTTCAAGCCCGGCGATCTGCTGGGCTATCGGGTCGGGATCGTGCAGATGATCGAGTTCGGCGTCGATTATTTCTTCCGAGCCGATCTTTTTTCCGGCGCGGCGTACGACCCTTGCGGGTATTCCGACGGCCGTGCTGTCCGCGGGAATGTCCTTCAGAACGACGGCTCCGGCGGCGATCTTCGAGTTTTCTCCGATTGTGATGGGACCGAGCACCTTGGCGCCGGCGCCGACCATGACGTTGTCGGAAAGAGTGGGATGCCTTTTTCCGGTGTCCTTTCCGGTTCCTCCGAGCGTGACTCCCTGGTAAAGCGTGCAGTTGTTGCCGATCTCGCTGGTTTCTCCGATAACGACGCCCGAGCCGTGGTCGATGAAAAGGCCCTTTCCGATGGTCGCTCCCGGGTGTATTTCGATACCGGTCAAAAACTTTGCCGCCTGGCTGACGGCGCGGGCCGAAAAGTATTTCTTCCCGAGATACAGCCGGTGCGCCACGCGGTAGGCGAGAATCGCGTGGACTCCGGAATAAAGCAGCAGGGCTTCAACGTTGCCCCTGGCGGCGGGGTCGCGCTGGCGGACTGCCGCCACGTCGTCTTTTATCTCGTCTCTTATCGATCCGATCAGCCCGGCAGCCGAGCGAAGCTGCTTCTCAGTTCCCTTTTTTCCGGTTTTACCCGAGCCGAAGGGTATACGGATCGCCTTCATATAATTTTTCGATTTATTTTCTATGATGAGCTTGTACATATCAGTCGGAACTCCCTTTGAGCGCCTTAAGGTCGGCTTTGGTCAGTTTGTATTCGCGGAGCTTGTATTCCGAATCGTAAATACAGAGGGTGCCGTAGGGCTTCGACGAATAATCGGCGGCGTCAACGAAGTAAATATCGACGTACATTTCGTCGACGTCGTCAAGATCGGGTATTTCTTTGAAGACGAGTTTACGGTAACAGTACCTGTTTTTTATTTCCGACTGAACGCAGAGAGAGGGTATTCTCACCGTTTCGCCGTCGTTTTTAACGATTCTAAGCGAAACGTCGTACCAGTCGAGCTCGGGATCGGGAGTTATACCGAGTCCCCAGTCGCGCTCAAGCGCCGCAAGCGTGCTTTTGTTGTACCTGAAGACCACCTGGACGCGTCGGGCGTACGGCATGATTATCTCTTTTTCAAGAGAAAAATAACCGTAGTTGCCGGGGAAACCGGTCTCTTTGTCCTCGCGCTCGTCGGTAATGTTGCGGCGGGTGTTTTCCGATTGATAAACGGCAAAAGGCGTCACGTCCTCCGCGGATGCGGAAAGATATGACGCGTATATTTGTCTGAGCTGTTCGTCGGTATCGAGTTTTTTCATCGACGCGGACGTCCCGGAGGAAAAAAGGCGCCAGAAAATAAGGCCGTTTATCAGGATGATAACCGCCCAGAAAGCGTATTTTACCGTTTTGCCGAGGATCCGCCAGATTATATGAGCCGGAGGGGAATCGTTTTCCTCCTCCGGGAAATCGGGATCGTCGAAGAATCCTGCCATCGCCGGACTCCTTTCTCCCGCGTCGGACGCTGAAAATAATACGATCCCTATTATAATATATAATCAGGAAAAAGTCAAGAATATTTGGGATAATAATTGCTTCGCACGGTCACCGGGAGCGTCAGATCGAGTATTTCGTTTTCCCCGATACGGAAGGGAACCGACAGAAGAAAGACGGCCGAAAGGCGAAGCAGCGGCGACTCGGTGACCGATATTTCGGGAACGGTTATCGAGAAAACGCGCGTTCCGCCTTCGTCCCGGAAAACGATGCGGTCCCCCTCGCGGGCCGCACCGGGGAACCGGCTCTGCAGCTCTTCGAAAAAGGGCGACAAATCGATGTCGGTCGAATCGTCGCTGCCGTCGCAGAGCGAGACGTATTCCCTCCGGGCTTCCTTTATCACCAGTCCGTCGAGAACCGTCCCGATTTCGCGTTTCATATTGCGCGCGGAGGCAAACGCCTCGATGCAGAAAAGTACGCCCGACAGTATGGCGGAAAGAAAAATAATGACGAAACAGGCCCGTATATGCGCGCCGCCGCGGCTGTCGGCGAGGATAGCGCAGCCGGGGCCTTTCATTTCCACCATCTTTCCGACGCCGCCGAGGTGCGGACGGTTATGCTTACCGGGATTGAAAAGATACCGGAGCCAACCGACTCGGTGCGGCAGGTGACGGTGAGACGGATCGTATCTCCCAGCTGGACCTTTTCCGTCCCGGGGATGTAATCGCTCCCGTCGAAGGAGTATTCAGTGCTGCGGCTGTCGAGCCCGAGCGAGGCGGACAGTTCGGTCATGCGGTCGCAGACGGTGTCCGTCCTTCCCGCCGCCGCCGCTTCGGTGACGGCGGCGGATGCAAACTCGCCGAGATCGTGCCTTATCAGAAACAGCGAAAAAACGTTGAGTGCCAGCAGTATGAAAAGCATGACGACAAAAGAGGTTATCACCGTCGTCAGGTATTCCGCGCTGCCTTTTTCGTCGCCGGCAAAGCCGTGGAAAAGAGGTTTTACAGGTTTGTTTTTCATGGTTTTCACCCGAACATGATCCCGAGGGATCTTACGACTTCGCCGCCTATAACGACGACGTACAGAAGGAATATCGAAGCCAGAAGGCAGAAGGAAAGGACAGAGATCTTTGCCGGGATCTTTTTTGCCTGCCGGATCAGCATCTGCCTGCGGTTGTCGGTCAGCCGCGTGAAGAGAGCCGCCCAGTATCCGACGGGATCGTTCCCGTCGGCGACGGCCGACAGCCCCCTGACAACGTCCGACAGCGGGGCGCTTCCGACCCGCGATTCGAGTCTCGTCAGCGCGGCGTGCAGACTTCCCGACTGCATATCGGCAACCGTGACGGCAAGCTCTTCCGAAAGCTCGGGACCGGCGCTTTTTCTGCAGGAATCAAGGATCGAAACGACGTCCCGGTTGTTTCGGATCATCGAGTCGATGCGCGAGACGAACATGGGCAATTCCAGTTCAATCGCTTCCCGCTTCCGCGCTGCGATTCTCCCCGGTTTTGCTCTCGCATCGGCGTATACGCAGACCGCCGCCACGAGTATCACAGGGGAGGATACCGGAAAAATCAGGGCGGCCGGCAGGGCAAAAGCGGCGATTATCCCCGCCCGGACGATGCAGTCCGCAACGTGCGCCTCGGCCGTCATTCCTGTTCCCGCGGAGCGAAGGGATCGCGTTACCGATTCTTTTTTCGCTTCTCCGAGGCGTATTTTTTGCGAGATATAACGGGACAGCCCGGCAAGGGCGAGTTCCGCCTTCGAGACCGACGAAGTCCGCATCCTTTTTGCCGCCGAAAGCATGCACCTCGACGCGCGGCGCGAAGGGAGCCCGCAGATCCGGCTGAGCAGAAGAAAGATCCCCCATCCGGCGAGCGCCGACGCCGCGGCGAAGACAGCCGTCATCTTCTTTTACGGAGATCGTCGTCTCCGAGAGGGCGCGTAATCTTCATCATGACGAAAGCGGTGGCGATTATCACGCACCCGCAGACAGCCAGCGCCGTCTGACCGGCAGGCGTCCCGACAAGGGCGTTGAACCACTCGCGGTTGATCAGATATAAAAGCGGTACGTTGCAAACGGTTATAACTACCATTCCCAGATAGTCGCGGCGGCAGGACGCGATCATCGTTTCAAGCTCGCTGTTGACGAGTCTGGTTTCGGCCATTTTGTCGACGGCGGGCATGAGCGACGACCGGTTCGAGGAATCGTCCTGGCAGGCGATGAGTACCTCGCACCATTCCCGGAAGCTTTCGTTCCCGGAAGAATCGCGCATTTCCCTTATGCATGACCTGACGTCGGACGACACCAGCGTCGCGTTGACGGTGAATCTTCTGAAAATTTCCCTCACGGGCGGTTTTATATTCGGAAGGGAGGCACTGACCGCTTCGACGGTATTTCCCGTACGCATATAAGCCGACGTTATGACCGACAGCGCCGTTTCAAGTTCCTCGTTCATTTTTCTGTCGAAGGCGGTTACCGCTCCCCAGGAAACGAAAACCGGTATGAAGATCCCGCACGCGAGCGAGAGAGGGATCAGAAACCAGGCGGAAAAAACGGCTCCGGCGCAGCATCCGGCAAAAGCCGCGACTGTCGAGACGAATACCGTTCGGCCTATTCCGGGATCCTCCTTTCCGTACGCCGCAAGCGTTTTTCGCAGTGCCGACCCGATTCTTCTCCCGAACGGCGAGCCGGCGTCTCCCCGGGATGCGAGCACCCTTCCGCGGAGAGATTCGTCCGGTTCGAGCATTTTTTCGAGATCCCTTTTCACCGACGCGGGAGACAGTCCGAAAATCAGGCAGATTCCGGCAAATGATATCGTAAAGCTTAACAGAGACAGTATTTTCAGCGGCATCGGTTTTCCTCCGTAAAAAGGCAGACGGCGTCGTCCGGCGCCCCGTGCTCCTTCAGGATCTTCGACAGATTCCGCGAGATACCGGAGGGAGACGAAAAGCCCTCCGCGCTGTCCGGATCGTAACTGAACAGCGTTCTGTAGGTTCTTTTTCCCGCGGAATAATCGGCAGTGCACTCCGATACTTCAAGCACTCTTCTTTTGTTGTCGTCGAATTTCCCGCAGTAGACGACGACGGGAAAGGCCTGGGCCGCCTGCAGCATCGAAATATTGAAATCTATCGGGAATTTCTTCTGACAGAGCAGGGCTATGCGCGTGTGCGCCGCCTCTCCCGACCCCGAGTGAACGGTTGAAACGACGGTGTGACCGGTAAGCGCGGCTTCAACCGCCGCGTAGCATTCGGTGTCCCGCATTTCCCCGACGCAGATTATGTCCGGGTTGAACCGCAGGGAGGCGACGACGAGATCCTCCTGGGCGATATTCTGCTTCTCGTTTTCGGAAGGCCTCGACAAAGTGTGCACGGCGTTGTTCGTGACCCTTCCTTTTTCGTTCCGACGGACGAGCGATATCTCCCGCGCCCCCGATTCGATTGTGAATATCCTTTTTGAATCGGGCATGTCGCGCAATATGGCGTTGAGAAGGGTGGTTTTTCCCGAAGAAGTCGCTCCGGCTATCACGAAGGACACGCCGTAGCGGCAGAGCAGGCGCAGAAAAGCGATTATTTCGGGCGTCGCCATCCCGCCTGCCGTTATCTGTCCTACGCCGATCTCCGTGCCGTGGAGCATCCGGATGGATACGGCGACTCCCCGGTCGCGGTCGACGAGAGGGTATTTGAGAGCGGTGATCCGGTTGTTGCCCGGAAGATGCCCCTGCGCCATCGGCGCGGCTCCGTCGAGGATCATTCCCGAGCTGCGAAGGAGCCGCCTGACGATATCCTCGGCGTGCGAGGGAGAACGGAACGCCTCGGGAGACTTTACTATTCTTCCGTCCCGGAAGGTAACGGCGACGTCGTCCCATCCGTTGACGTTTATCTCCTCCACGTCGTCGGATTCGAGATATCCGGTCAGAACCCCGAAACGCGCCATTTCGTTGAACAGGCGCCGGGAGCATTCCTCCCGGCTCATTCCTCCGAAGTCGTCCCACGCCGCTCCGACGTACTGGTCTATGACGGCGCGCAAAAGGGCGTCGTCGCTGCCGTCGGACAGAAGCGCCGTGTATTTTTTGGATATTTCCTCCCTGACCGTCTCGAGAAACGACCAGAAATCCTCCCCGGGAATTCTCGATCCGCTCATTTTTTATCTCTCCCGGCGTCGCAGAAGGACAGTATTTTCTCGGCCGGGCGCTTTGTCAGTCTCCGTGCTTCGGCCGAAAGCATGCCGCCCTCCGGGAAAAGGCATTTCAGTTTTTTGATATGAGGAAACACCGACTCGCGTCCGCTCATTGCCGCCTCGGTTTCCCTCTCCGGCGGCGGTATTTCGCCGTCGGGAAGGTTCAGGACACGGACGTGTCTCCCGATGCGGTATTTTTCTTCCGGCAGCAGTTTCAGGACCGATTGAAAATACGCCGGCGCGCGCAGATCGGGCGACCACAGCCGCACCACGCCGCCGGACAGTCTGAGAGCGGCGAGTGAAAGAGGATCGGAAAAAAGGTACGAGGGACAGTCGATGACCGTACGGTCGGTGACAGCGGAAAGCTTTTCGAGAAAATCGGCGGCCCTCCCTCCTCCGAAAGAGGGGTAGGAACGCACGGTCTCTCCCGGCGCGTACCCGTAAAACAGCATGTTTCCGTTGTTTTCGTAAAGATTTGCCGATCTCATTATTTCGTCTTCGGTTATTTCGACGGCCGATAGCGCCGTGCCGACCGAAAAATACTTTTTCTGCTTCGGAAAAACCGCCGGCAGCGCCGGACAGAATCCGTCGCAGAAGAGCACGGAAACGGTTCCGCGCTCCGAAAGGGCGGATGCCAGCGACAGGACGACCGTCGTTTTGCCGCTGCCGGGGGATCCCCATACCGCGATCATTTCACCCATTCGGTTCCCCGATCTTCGAGAGCATCTGACGCTGGCGTTCAAGATACCCTTCCGCCCTTCTGTCGGTCCCATGGCAGACGAAGGCGCAGTTGTACCTGACTTTGTTGTCGAAAGAGAAGAGAAGAGCCGCCTGACGGTCGCATACGAGAAACATAACCGATGCCGGAAGCGGGTTTCCGTCGGGATCCCGCATCGACATATTGTCTCTGACGGTGCCGTCGGACGTGACCGTCGATATTACTCTTACGAAGTTAAGCTCGTCGGGTACGTAGGCGCCGCCGTCCCCGTTGACGTATATCCTTACCACGTCCCCGTTTTCGAGCTGGCCCGAAAAGGCGCCCGAAAACGAAGATATTTCCAGCGTAACCGCGTACTCGCCGTCCCGAAGACTGCCGAGAACGTCGGCGGCGCCGGATGCCCTGTCTGTCAGCTTGGCGGGAAGAATGCAGTCCCCTTCGACGATATCGACGGCAGCGTATTTACCCACAGCCGCCGAAAGGTCTCCGAGCGCCCCGGGAACTCCGCCCCGGACGGTCCTTTTTTTCAGCATTCCTTCTTCGATCAGCCGTCCGCGCGGTATGTATTCGGACGCGTAAATCTCCTCGGCGGTGCCGGCGGACGCACCCGAAAGCGCCGGCGCAACTGCGAAAAACAGAATAAACGACAGTGCCAGGCATATTATTCCCACCGCGGTCCTGCTTTTGAACAAATGAAATCCTCCGAAATCACAACAGCATTGAAATAAAGGTGCCGGCGGCGATGAACGGCACGAGAGGAAGGGTCTTTTCCTCCGCGCGATTTTTCGCAAACCGCCGTATTGCGAACACGCAGAGGCAGGATACCGCCGCTACGGCAAGCGCCGCGAGAGCGCGCCGCGCCCCGAGCGCGAAGGCAAGCGAAGATATGATCTTGACGTCCGCGCCGCCCAGCGCCCGGCCTTTTTTCAGCCGCCAGACAAGAAAAAGCGGGATAAAGAAAAGCAGGCCGGACGCAAGCATCGGCAGCAGCTCACGCAGCGTTCCGGCGCCGGCGGCGCCGGTGGCGAGTATGGTCAGCGGGAAAACGTTTCCCGCTCTTTTCGTACGCAGATCGCTTTCGGAAGCAGCGGTCAGGAGGGCGCATATCAGCGAATACCCGATCGAACGGGTGTTGTCCCCGTGCCTCAGGAACACAACCGCCGAAGCCGCGAAAACAATCAGAAAAGAGATGAAAAATCGCTTTGTTCCGCCATCCCGCCCGGGAGGATTTTCGCCTCCCGGGCGGCGGTTTTCCTCCGAAATCACTTCCGGGTTCAGCCCGTGTATCCGAAGAACGCCTGGATTTTCTGGGTGACAGTCGGAAAGACGGTGTCCTTCATAAGGGAGTAGACGAGAGTCAGCAGAAGGCCGCCGATAACGACGGCGATCAGGATCTTGACCGCTTCTCCGATGTACGCTTCACCTCTTTCGTCGGTGCAGAGAGCGCGCCCCTCTTCTTTTCCGGAGACGAGTGCCGATACCGCGTACACGATTGCCGTAATCGCTTTTGTAATACGGGAAGACGCGGAACAGATGATTTTTGCCATTCTTTTTTCCTTCCTTTCCGCCGCAGCGTCGCTTTGGCGATCTAATTGCAAAGCGCCGGAAGCAATGCGCGGTCACGTCGGCACCTGCATACACAATCCGTTCATATTTTGCTAATAAATTATAGCATATTACCCGCGAAATGTCAAGAAAATGTTAAAAAATTTTTAACAAAAATAAAAAATCGCCAAAAACGTTCAAATATGATTCACAAATCCGGCCCGACCGGACAAGCCGGAAAAATGGCCGAAAAAACAAATGTCTGATTGACATATATAACTATGCTATGATATAATATTAACGGCGGCGGGAGTCGGAAACGTAAAGACGCCCGGCCGCAACGAATGCTTATGAGGAACGTTGCGTGGGAATTGAGGTCAGCGGCGCGGGAAACGGAAGATTTATCCGCAATTTTTCGATAATAGCGCATATCGATCACGGTAAGAGTACTCTCGCAGACCGTCTTCTCGAGGAGACCGATACCGTCGCAAAGCGCGATATGGAGGATCAGATCCTCGACAATATGGATCTCGAGCGGGAGAGAGGGATAACCATCAAAGCGAGAGCGGTAAGGATGGAGTATTCGGCGCTCGACGGTAACCGGTACGTGCTCAATCTTATCGACACTCCCGGACACGTCGACTTCAACTACGAAGTCTCGCGTTCTCTCAACGCCTGCGAGGGCGCCGTTCTCGTGGTCGACGCCACCCAGGGCATCGAGGCGCAGACGCTGGCCAACGCATATCTTGCCGTCGACGCCGGACTCGAGATAGTGCCCGTAATCAACAAGATCGATCTGCCGAGCGCCGACGTCGAAGGATGCCGCAAAGAGATCGAGGATATCATAGGGATTCCCGCGGAAGGATGTCCCGCCGTTTCGGCGAAAATGGGACTGAATATCCGCGACGTGCTTGAGGCGGTGGTCAGAGACGTCCCGCCTCCGTCGGGCGACCCGTCCGCTCCGCTGAGCGCGCTGATTTTCGATTCGTATTACGATCCGTATCTCGGAGTCGTCGTCTATATACGTCTCAAGGACGGAACGATCCGCGCGGGCGACAGGATCCGGCTGATGAGCACGGGCGCCGAATTCGACGTTACCGCCGTCGGCTCGATGGAACCCTTCGGGCTTCAGCCGCGCGACTGCCTGTCCGCCGGGGAGGTCGGATACCTTACCGCCTCCATCAAAAACGTTGCGGACACACGCGTCGGCGACACCGTTACCCTCGCCGCCCGCCCCGCGTCGGAGCCGCTTCCCGGTTTCAAAGCGGTTCATCCGATGGTTTTCGCCGGTATTTATCCGGAGGACGGAGCGAGGTACGGAGATCTGCGTGATTCGCTGGAAAAGCTCCGGCTCAACGACGCGGCGCTTGTATTCGAACCGGAGACCTCCGTCGCCCTCGGTTTCGGATTCAGATGCGGTTTTCTCGGGCTCCTCCACATGGAGATAATCGAGGAACGGCTGGAAAGGGAATTCAACCTCGACCTGATCACCACCGCCCCCAGCGTCATTTACGAGGTGACGATGAAGGACGGAAGCGAAAGAAGGATCGACAATCCCTCGGGATACCCGTCCGCCGACGAGATAGCCGAGGCGAGGGAGCCGATAGTCAGGGCGAGCATCATCACGCCGTCGGAATACGTCGGCAACCTGATGGAGCTCTGTCAGGACAGGCGCGGAGTTTTCATAGATATGAAATATCTCGATTCGACGCGTGTCGAGCTGCACTACGAGCTGCCGCTCAACGAGATCATATACGACTTTTTCGACGCCCTCAAGAGCCGCTCGCGGGGATACGCCTCACTTGATTACGAACTGCACGAGTACCGTCCGTCAAAGCTGGTCAAGCTGGATTTTCTGCTCAACGGAGAGCAGGTGGACGCTCTGTCCTTCATAGTCCACGAGGAAAAGGCGTACGCAAGGGCGCGTAGGATCGCGGAAAGACTGAAGGAAAACATTCCGCGCCAGCTTTTCGAGATCCCCAT
>CACZSP010000111.1 GCA_902783905.1 uncultured Ruminococcus sp. | reverse complement strand
CTTATTTCTTCATTCCGAACAGAGCCGCGACCGACGGGACAAGATCTTTACCGTCGTCGGGATGAGTTGCCGCGCGTTTGTCAAGCGCCTCCGAAACGGCTGAAACGTCGCCGGACGTCAGTGTAAACGTTATCTCGAGAGGATTGACGACCGTTTCCCCGTTTTCTCCTGCGGCGAGGCTTACGACAGCGTCGCGCATGATCGCCGAATCGCAGATAACGTCCACCGTCTGCTCCGCACCCTTGAGGCGCCCGCCGAAGATCGATTTCGTCCCGTCGGCTTTTTTCAGCTCGTACGCGACGTAATACACGCAGATAAACGCTCTCGCCTCGTCAAGCGCCTCGTCAGACGTGAGTTTGTCCCGGGACGCCAGTCCGTCGCAAACGTCGCAGATCATATCGGTGAGCTTTTCCGCGGTTTTTTCTCCGGCAAATCCCGAGAACAGCTTGGGACTCAGCGCGGTCTTGACCGTCGCGGCGACCGGCGCGTCCATATTTTCGGCAAGACGAGCGAAGCATTTTGAAACCTCGTCCTCGTCGATTTCGTCCTTCGACATAAGCAGTATCAGCTTCGTTAAATCCATCAGAGCGTTGAGCGATCTTTCAAAATCGCCGGGATCGCCCGACAGCGTTTTTCCGAAGGCGTCCGCCGCCGATTCTCCGTCGATGCCGCCCTCTCCGGCAAGCAGACTCCTGAAAAGAACGTCTATGAATTTTTTCGCCATCTCTTTAAAGCCGACGGTGACGTTCATCGCTTCCACGCCTTTACCGAGAGACGCGGCGTCGAAATCCGAGATATTGCCGCTCCAGAGACCGTTTTCGGGGAAGGACCTGACGAAGCCGCCCATATATCCGGCGATCTCGTCGTATTTGTCAAATTCGGCTGCAAGCTCGTCCCCGGTCAGAGCTCCGAATTTCGCCGCGTCGACCTCGGTCCCCCAGAGGCCGCAGTCCTCCCGTGTTACGTCGCTGAGCACGCTGTTCCAGAGGCGGTTGATCGACTCGACGATAATCGGGACAAACTTTCGCAGGCCGTCGCTCCCGGACAGGATCTTCAGCGCGCCGGATACGGTGCCGTCGTCCGAAGCCGCGGTAAGAACGGCCGAAAAATCGGGAGACAGCAGATCCGACGCCCTTTCGCTCTTGTCTTCGCTTGCAAAGAAATCGGTCAGAGCGTCCGAAAGCGACGCGACACCCGTCACGCGCCTTCCCGCCCGGCTCAGCGTTTCGATATCCTCGGTCAGCGACGCGGAAGTCGCGGCGGCGGCGTAATCGACCAGAGAAACGCTCAGCCGGCCCGCAAATTCTTCTTTAAACTCATCTTCTTCGGGCAGCGGGCTTTTCACACCCAGAAAATCGTCTCCGGATTTCCAGGCCTTTCCCGCTTCCGACAACAGATCCGAGACCGCCGAAACGAAGGTCCCGGAATCACAGAGGCGTCCCAGCGCGTCGAAGGCGGGATCAAGATCGGTCAGTTCGATCCTGCCGCCCGATTCCGCGGCGGTGATCAGTTTGTCGATCCCGCTTTCGGGGATCGACGCCAGCATGTCGACGAGCGTGTATATATCCTCGGTATTTCCGTCGGTCTCGACGCCCGAGATAAATCTGACCCACGGCCTTGTGATCAGTGCCGATCTCAGCCGGATGAGCGGATTTTTACGCAGCGAGCGGCTGCCGTTGAAAAGGTAGTCCGCCGCTTTAAATCCGGATTTCAGGGCGTTCCCCGCCGACTGCTCGGCCGCGGAGATGAGAGCGTCTCCGGAAAGATCTCCGGCAGAATCGGTTTTTTTGTTTTCGGATATGCTTTTAACCGCGACGTAAACCGGGCGGTAAGCCGACAGCAGCTCGGTTGTGACGTCCGACGCCACGGCGATCGGGAAAAAGACGGCGGTCACGCCCAGGAAGAGCGAGAAGGCGCCGAGCGCTCCGCCGATCAGCTTGTGATACGCGGCGGACGAATATTCGGGACTCTCTTTTTTCTTTATCGCCGACGATATTATGACCGACGGAATACAGGCGACAAGTCTGATAACGATAAAGAGGAGAGCGAAAATGACAGGAATCAGGATGCCTCCGGCGACGAGAACGGCCAGATTTTTCAGCGCCGCGCTTTTCTCAAGCAAAGACCCGATCTGCGCCGCCGTTTCGCCCGAATATTTCACTCCTCCGGCAAAAGCCGCTTTCCCGATCAGCTTCGCGGCAACCAGCGCGAGCAGAACCGACAGCGCCGTGGCCCCGAATTTTACAAGAGCGCGCCAGGTCCTTCTCCCCCAGCCGATGGCAAACCCGATAAGAAGCACAGCGACGGTCAGTAAGGTAAACAGAATACTTAAAAGCATTTTTCCTCCTTTTGTTACCGTGATCAGCGCTTCCCCAGGAGCAGATCGGCAAGCGCCTCCGGAGTCATTCCGGATATGTATTCCCCCGCGTCGGGCGCGGCGGCGACGAGATCCCCGTTTGTCAGGCGGACGCCGGTCAGTTTTTCCTCAAGCAGAGATACCGGCGCGCGCCCGAAAAAATCTCCCGAAAATCCGATCTTTTCTATCACTCCGCGGTCGGCGTCGAAACCGGCGCGGACCCTTCCGAACGGGTATCTGTTTTCGCGCGTGACGCTGAAAGCGGGCGACCTTCCCCAGTTCCATTCCCAGGTCCGGAAGCGGCGGGAGGCGATCTCTTCGATCCTCTCCCCGCAATCCTCCAGCGTATCGGTAACGCCTCCGAGAAAGGACAGAAGATAATCGATAAAATCCTCGGGCGTGCCGATCTCCGGGCGCAGTCCGCGCTCCGCAAGCAGGTCTTTTATATTGGCGACCCGGGAGGAAACGCTGGCGATCCCCTTCGATCTGAGCTTGTCCGCGTCCGGGCGGAGCACGCCCGACATCAGCGAGACGTCGGCAGACCAGAGGAGCGTTCCGTGATGGAGAACGCGTCCTGCGTTCACGCACTGGGCGCTTCCCGAGATCTTCCGACCGCCGGCGGTCAGATCGTTCCTGCCGGAAAGACGGACGTCAAGTCCGAGGGCGTTCAGAGCCTCCGAGACGGGAGCGGTGCATCCGGCGTAGTCGAGGCGCGACTCCGCGGAGTCGGGAAGGATGACCGTGTAGTTTACGTTCCCCGGATCGTGAAACACGGCGCCGCCGCCGGTCAGCCGGCGGTATACCGGGATCCCGTTTTTTTCGGCAAAATCAGGATCGACCTCGACAAAGGCGTTCTGGTTGCGTCCGATTATGACCGAACGGGAATTGCGCCAGAGCATCATTATCCTGTCGGCTCCGAAATCCGGAAACCGTTCGGTCAGAAATTCCTCGGCCGCGAGATTGAAGGCCGGATCGGTCGACCGGTTGTATATAAGGGCTGTTTTCATGCTGCGTCACATTTTCTTGCGCGACATGTTTTTCTTTTCCTTAAGAAGAGCCGAGGCGCTCGAACTCTCCTTCGCCGCGGACGGCGGCGGGGCGGCGGGCGTCTTCTTTTCTTCTTTCTCCTGCTTTTTCTTTTCCTTCGGAGGAGGCGCCGCGATTTCCGTTTTTTCTTTTGCGGCGGCGGGCTTGGGCGCCGGGGGTTCGGGTTCTTTCACGGGAGCTTTTTTCCTCCGTCCGAAGACGCGCGCGACGGCCGCGGCGAGATCGAGACGGCGGAAAGCTATATCGAAAAGCACGAGAAGCAGGAAGGCGATGAGGAAGGGCACGGTAAATTCGATCTTCTCGCTGACCGGGTCGGCCCGGAGCGCCAGCGCCGCGGCGATATCCGTCCAGTCGGCGCTGCCGCCGGTCTCCCGGCAGAAGAGAGACAGTCCGCCGTCGTATTTCTTGAAGGCGTCGTATTCGTCGCTGTATCTGACGGCAAGACCGCCTTCCTTGTTCATGACGGCGTTTCCGTTCTCGTCGTTCTGGGTGACGACGGCGGTGTAGCTTCCCTCCTCTTCCAGAAGGAACTCGCCGCGGTATTCGCCGAGACCCGTCTGAACCAGCTCGATCTGCCGCTCTTTTCCGGATGGCGATATGACGGTCGCCGTTACCGGAAGCGTGCGGTCGGTCACGGGAGAAACGGCGGTGATGACGCCGCGGTCGCCCTCCCGCGCGACGTTCACGCTTCCCTCTCCCTCCTCGTCGGACGGGAGCACGTAGGAAACGAGGTTCCTGATCAAAGTCCTACCGTCTTCCGACGCAAGGAGTTTCGACGACCATTTGCCGTTCAGATCGGTCATAAGGGCGGCGCTGCGTCCGAGGCCGTACTGCCAGGTCGACAGGATCGGGTCGCCCTCGGTCGCCAACAGCTCGTCGAAAGCCAGATCCTTCGGCTGAGCGAGCACGTATCCGTCCAGCTCGGGTATCGTTTTTACGTCGGTCAGCACCGACGTGTAGTCGTTGACCGTCGGAGTGAAGGTCTCGTTGTTGATATATCCGGTGTTCAGTATTTTGACCGCTTCGGTGAAAAGAAGCTCGGGCAGTTCGTTTACGTTCTGCGCGACGCAGACGTCGCCTCCGGTCGCGGACGAGATCCTGCGGAGCAGCGTGACGTCGGGCGAGTCGCCAACGGCTACCGACGTCACCGTAATTCCCTCGTCGGCGATCTTGTCGAGAAGTCCGGAAGCGAAGACCTGGTCTCCGTCGGCGGGCTGCCCGTCGGTCAGAAGGATTATGTTCTTGAGGTTTTTCCCGCTGTTTTTCAGCGCTTCGTAAGCGCTTCCCATGGCGGCGTAGATCATCGTTCCGCCTCCGGGCGGGATCGACGCGATCTTTCCCTGGACGGTCTCCCTTTCGGTGCCGGGAGTCATGGGAGACACCCAGACTGCGTTGTCCGAGAAGGCAATGACGCCGATCGAGTCTATCGCCTTGACTATCCCGGCGATATTGATCGCTCCCTGCTTGGCAAGCTCGAGTGCGCTTCCCTGGCCCATTCCCATGCTTCCCGAGTTGTCGATAAGGATCATAATACCGATATCCCGGAGCTTTTCCTTGTCCCTGACTATCATTTCGACGGGAAGGACCTTTTCAAGGGTGCTTCCCTCCCATCCGCCAAGGGCGAAGGACCGGTCGCCGCCGGTCACCAGAAGCCCGCGGCCCAGCTGCCGGACGTATGCGTCGAGAAGATCGTCGTACCCTTCGGGCAGGGCGCTCTTCTGGACGTTCATCATTACGACCGCCTTGTATTTGCGCAGTCCGGCTATATCCGACGGGGCGGCGGAGGGCGGCGCGACGTCGACGTCCACTCCGTCTCCGAGCAGCTTCGTCAGCTCGTGGGACTCGCTTCCCGTTCCGTCGATTATCAGGATCCGCGGAGTGCCGAGAACGCTGATAAAACTGTATACCTTGTTGTTTTTCCTGAGAGAATCGCTGTCCGCGACTATCTCGGCCGAATAGGTGGTGATGCCCGACCCCTCGGCGGTATCCCTGAAGACGAAGCGGTTGGTCCCCTTCGTCAGCCGGACTTCTCTTTTGGCCGACAGAACGCCGTCGCAGTAAAGGAAGATCTCCGCGGCGCCCTCGTACGAGCTTTCCGCCGTAACGGTTATGTTGAAGCTCTCGCCGCTGTAAACGGCGGCGGGTGTCGAGACCGACGTCAGCTGCATTTCGACGTCGTCGACGTCGGTCGGATAGACGACGGCGTCGAGGCGTATCCCGCGCTGCGACAGCACGGCCGCCGCCTCGCGGTACTCGCCGACGTTTTCCTTCCCGTCTGTCAGGAGTATTATCCTTTTCGAGGTGTCTCCCGGGAACATGGCGGACGCTTTGACGAGAGCCGAGCGGATATCGGTGTAGTTTCCGTCGGGGGCGGTCTCAAAGGCGTCGAAGGCGAAGGAATCGGTCAGCGGTATCTCGTAGTAGGAATTGTATCCGAAGGTCAGAAGTCCGACGCGCGTCCTTCTGTCCGAATATCTCCGCCCGGTCCTGACCGCCTCCTCCATAAGGGCGCGGACGCCTCGGGTGGAGTCTGAAAGGTCGGCGACGATTATAACAGAATCGACGTCGCTGCGCCTGCCGGCGGAAAACCCGGCGACGGCGAGAGCGGCGAGAACGACGGCGGTGAGCCGCAGGACCAGCGACACGTTGTGACGTCCGCGGAGCGCGCGTTTTCTTTTCGCGAGGATAAACGGGACGACCGTCCCCGCGACGAGGGGTATCAGGATAAGAAGCCACAGAGGGCGCCGCAGTTCAATACTCACGGAAATACACCCCCCATTCCAGAACGGCAAGCAGGAGTACGGCGGCAAGGATATAGGGCCAGAGCTCGGTCTGTCCTCTGAAATCCCCGTCTCCGCTCCCGGAGCCGGGCGAAAGAGTCCCGCCGCCGGCCATCCGCGATTCCCCTTCGGGGATCGCCGCAGAAATAAAGCCCGTGACCGGCGTCCCCGCCTCTTCTCCGGCGCGGGGCGCTAGTATCTGTGTTACTTTATATACGCCCGGCAGACCGAGCCGGTACGCCGACACCGGGAAGGGGGGCGCGAGAACGGTCTCTTTTCCGTCGGGAGAGACGACCGAAACGCTTTCCGCGTATGCGAGCGCCCTGATCTGCGGGACCTCTCCCGCCTCGTAAACGCCGCTGCCTTCGATCATTTCCGGGATCGAATACGAAAGAAGATTCTGTATGAACACCGGGAATTCCTTCAGAAGCGGCAGGTTGCTGTCGTGAAGATCGAAGGCGATCACCGCCTCCTTCCTGCCCGACGGATCGCTCCTGACCGCCGCGGCCGGAAGCATGCCGCAGTTTGCCGCCGTCTGCCATCCGTCCCCGAGGGTCAGTTCGCAAAAGCGCGCCAGCTGTATTTCCGACAGGTTCATATATCTGCATATTTCGCCCGAAACTGCCGAATCGGCCCCCGAAAGACAGGATCCCTTCAGACTCGCGCCGACCTCGAAGCCCTCGGTCCCCCGGTCGGGCGCCCAGAACCAGACGGCTCCGCTTGCCGGTATCTTTTCGGGAACGAAGGAATCGAAAAGATAAAGATCGTAACGCTCTCCGTCGAGTGCGTCGAAGGAGGCGGGATCGGTCTTGTAGACCTCGCATCTGCCGATAGCGGCAAATATTTTTTCAAAGAAGAATCCGCTGGAACTCACCAGCATGATCTTTTTGTCGGCGCTTTTCGTCAGCGGAACGCTCATTTCGTCGTCCGATGACAGTATATCGCTTCCGGTAAAACGGACGGTCGCCACCGACGCTCCGGAATCGGAGCATTTCCAGTATACGGCAAGCGGCTTTTCGGCTTCGAGCGAGACGCGCCGGGCGTCCCGGAGCTGTCCGTCGCAGTAAAACTCAAGGGTCTCCTCGCAGTCCTCTCCGTAAGAACAGACGGTTGACAGGACGGTGTATCCGTCCTCTCCCGCTCCGCAGCTTACCGAAATGACGGCGCGGTTTTTTCTTCCCTTTGAAAGATCGACGGCGCTGAGCGACTGCCCGTCGTCGGTTTCGTAAGCGCTGTCGGTGTAAAGGACGGTGAGCATGTTGCCTCCCGCCGTTTTCATACTGTCGGCGAGGATAAGGGCGTTTTCAACGTCCGCGCCCGCGTACCCGCATTCCAGACTCTTCAGAGCCCGAAGTATTTCGCCCGGGTTGTCCGAATGCGAGACCGCGGGGACGACGGTGTCGGCTGCCACTATCACCGACATTTTCTTTCCCGGGCGCAGTCCCGACGCCGTCTGCGACGCCGCCTTCACCGCGCGGGCAAAGCGGGTGTCCTTTTCCCCTTCGTCGACGGCGTTCATGCTTGCCGACCCGTCGATGATCACGATTATCTCGTCAAACGTCCCTTTGCCGGTGACAGCCGGTCTGCAGAGAGCGAAACAGAGAAGCAGAAGAAGCAAAAGCTGCAGGATAAAAAGGAGGTTCCGCCTCAGCCGTTCCCACGGCGTCGAAGCCTCCATAAGACTCTGAGTCTTTTTCCAGAGGAAAAGACTCGGGACCTTCACTTCCCTGTGCTTTTGCTTCAGAACGTAGAGGGCTATCAGCGCCGGTACCGACACCAGCGACAGAAGTCCCCACGGATTGAGTAATTCCATATTACGACGTTTGTTTCAGGGGCGTGCGCCCCGCGTGTCAGGCGAAAATTCCGGCGGCGGTGCCTTTTCCGAATATGATTTCGGATTCGTCCTCGTCGGATCCCGCTCTTAAATATCTTATTCCCGATCTCAGACAGAAGGAACTGATCTCGTCGCAGTAGTCCGCCAGAGCGCGGCGGTAGTATTCCACCGCCGCCGGGGCGTTCGCGATATCGCAGAAGCTTCCGTCCTCCGAATCGGTGAGTCTGACCGCCCCGTCAAGCCGCGGATCGGTCTCTTCCGGAGACAGTATCTGAATCAGAAAAACCTGCTGCTTGCGGTAGAGCAGATATTTCAGCGCGTCCCGCCATCCTTCGCCGGTCATAAGATCGGTAATGAGTACCGCGGCTCCGGTACCGCCGGTAAATCCGCGGTAGTCCTTCAGCGAGGCGCAGAGATCGGTCGTTCCGCCGGAGGCGACGCCTTCTATCCTCTCAAGAGAGGAATAAAAGCCCTGTCTGCCGTTCATTCCGGTCACCAGTTCCTCGGCTTTTCCGCCGGACAGCGTGATTATCGAGACTCTGTCCTGAGCCGACGCCGAGACGTAGGCGATCGCCGCAGCCGTGCGGAGCGCGGTGATCATTTTCGACGGCGTGCCCGAATCCATCGACTCGGAAACGTCGACGAAAATCCTGGTTTCCAGCTGCCGCTCGTCGAGAAAGAGGCGGATGAAAAACTTTTCGAACCGTCCGTAGGCGTTCCAGTCGATCCGTCTGAAATCGTCCCCCTGGACGTAGTCGCGAAAGCCGGAATATTCTACGGTGCTTCCGTGCTGACGCGATCTGCGGCCGCCGCTGAAGGTGCCGTTCAGCGCCTCGTCGAAGCGCAGACTTATACTGTCCAGCCGCCGCAGGAAGGCCTCGTCGAAAAGACGTTCAGCCATTCTTTCCGGCGTCCTTTCTTTCCTCCAGTATCATTCCGACGATATCGTCGGTCGACACGCCCGACGTCACCGCCTCGAAGTTCGGGGCTATCCTGTGGCGCAGCACCGGACGGGCGAGCCCGTCGATATCCTCCCGCGACACGTTGAACCTGCCGAGGGACAGCGCCCTTACCTTGGCTCCCGAGACGATCGCCTGAGCGGCTCTCGGGCTGGCTCCGAAGCGCAGATATTTCCGCGCCGCCTCGGCCGCTCCCGGCGCCTCCGGGTGAGTCGACGAAATGATCCCGACGGCGTAGTCCAGCACGCTCGAGGGTACCGGGACCTCTCTCGCCACCTCGCGCATCGCCAGGAGTTTTTCCCTTGTCACTACCTTTTCCGACGTGCAGTCCTGCTTCTTCTGGGTCAGAAGAACGATGTCCCGCAGTTCTCCGTCGGTCGGGAAGGGCACGAGGATCTTGAACATGAATCTGTCCATCTGCGCCTCGGGAAGAGGGTAGGTGCCCTCCTGCTCGATGGGGTTCTGTGTCGCCAGGACGAAAAAGGGCTCTTCCAGCCGGAAGGATTCCCCTCCTACGGTAACCGTATGCTCCTGCATCGCCTCGAGCAGCGCGCTCTGCGTCTTGGGAGTCGCGCGGTTGATCTCGTCGGCAAGCACGATATTGCTGAACACCGGCCCGCGACGGAACTCGAACCGGACGCCGCCCGACGCGTCCTTTATAACTATGTTCGTGCCGGTGACGTCGGCCGGCATCAGGTCGGGAGTGAACTGGATGCGGGAGAAGGGCATGTCGAGAACGGGCCCGAGAGTG
>CACZSP010000110.1 GCA_902783905.1 uncultured Ruminococcus sp. | reverse complement strand
TTTGCGGGAAAAAAGCCCTCGTCCTCGGCAGCGGAGGCGCGTCGCGCGCCGTCTGCCGCGCGCTTAAAGATCTCGGCGCTCTACCGGTCGTTATCAGCCGCTCGGGTGATGACAATTACGGAAATATCTCGAGGCATTATTCCGACGCCGCGGTCATCGTCAACGCCACTCCCGTGGGGATGTATCCCGACAACCTGCGCTCGCCGCTTGATCTGTCCGGCTTTGCTTCACTTTCCGCGGTTTTCGATCTTATATACAATCCGGCAAGGACCTGTCTTGTCATGCAGGCGGAAGAGCTGGGCATCCCCGCCTTCAACGGCCTTTACATGCTCGTCGCCCAGGCGAAGGCTTCTTCCGAAATCTTTACCGGAAACGCCCTTTCCGCGAGACTTGTCGCGGAAATAACCGAGCGGATCGGGAATATGACCGAAAATCTGATCCTTGTCGGCATGCCCGGCTGCGGCAAAACGACGGTCGGAAGGATACTTGCGGAGCGGACGGGCAAAGAGTTCGTCGACGCGGACGACGAATTATCGAAGGAACTCGGCATACCCGTACCTGATTATCTTTCGGAGCACGGGGAAGACGCCTTCAGGACAGTCGAAACGCGGGTGCTCGAACGAATCGGAAAGCTCTCCGGAAAGGTGATAGCCACCGGAGGAGGATGCGTCACGCGAAAGGAAAACTACCCGCTGCTTCATCAGAACGGCAGGATCGTCTTTATCGAGCGCGACCCGTCGGAGCTGACCGACGCGGGGCGTCCGCTCTCGCAGAAGCGCGGCGCGGCCGCGCTCTGGGCGGAGCGCGAACCGCTCTACCGCTGCTTTGCCGACGTCACGGTTCAGAGCCGCCCGACCCCGGATGAGACCGCGGACGATATCGTTAAGGCGCTGTTTGAAAACCTCTGACGGGATCCATGGAATAAATCAAATCGATCTGTTATTTCTCATTAGTAGTTTTGAAACGGCACGGGCATGCAGAGAATCGCCAGCGCCCTTGGCCCCCTTGTATACGCCAATTCGGCAGGGGGCTGTCACGCGCTCGCCGCGTGACTGAGGGAGCCCGCGCGAATCACCGATCACGCAGTCTTAAACGTTCGAGTATCCAAAGCGAACGATACCGCCCGCCTTCCCCGGCTGGGGAAGGGGGACCGCGTCAGCGGTGGATGAGGGTTACCAAAACGATCAGATATCTCTATAGACAGCGCCACCCAAATGAACGGCGCGTCCTAAGCCACCCCTTGTGAAAAAAGCACCGGAGAAAAATGAAATGAAAATACTTGTGATAAACGGACCCAATCTCAACATGCTCGGCATACGCGAACCGGATATTTACGGGCGTAAAACGTACGCCGATCTTCTGGAATTCTGCCGCGAACGCGCCGCGAAAAACGGCGACGAGACCGAATTTTACCAGTCGAACCACGAAGGAGATCTCGTCGACCGCATTCAGCAGGCGCTCGGCGCCGCCGACGCCATCCTGATCAATCCCGGCGCCTACACCCATACCAGCGTGGCCATCCTCGACGCGGTCAAGGCGGTCTCGCTCCCGACCGTCGAGGTCCACCTCAGCGATCCCGACTCGCGCGAGGAGTTCAGGCACGTGTCCTTCATCCGGCTCGCCTGCGCCGCCACCTTCTCGGGAAAAGGCTTCGAAAGCTACGGCGAAGCTCTTGATTTTCTTTCCGCGCTTAATAAACACGAAGGAAAACGATGATCGGAAATCTTCCCGAAAAGGCGTACGCCGTCTGCTTTACCGGCCACAGGATCCTCGGCGACGGCGAGCGCGCGCAGATCGACGTAAAGCTTTCCGCCCTGATCTCCGCCCTCGTATCGCGTGGAACAAAACTCTTTATAACCGGCGGCGCCCTCGGATTCGACACCTGCGCCGCCCTTTCGGTACTGCGGGCGAGGCAGACCTGCCGCGGCGTGCGTCTGCGGCTTATGATCCCCTGTCCCGATCAGGACAGATACTGGACCCCTGCGGACCGGACCGTCTATTCCGAAATTTTGAAACGTGCCGACGAAAAGATCCTCGTTTCACCGTCCTACCACCGCGGCTGTATGCTCTCGCGCGACCGCGCGATGGTCGACGCCGCCGACCTCTGCGTCGCCTGGCTCCGTCCCGACGAGACCGACGGCGGCACCATTTACACGGTAAAATACGCCGAAAAACACGGCGTGCCCGTATTCAATCTTTACGGATCATGAAAAAAAACGAAACGATCACACTTCCCTGTCCCGAACTTCCCGCGCGTCCGGTCCGTTTTCCCGGCGGCGGAGAACCCGACGAATATACCGATTTTTTCCCTGAGGCGGTTTTCCGCGAGGGAAAAAAATATCTTCTGCGCGTCGCTTCCGACAGCGATTACAACGTTTTTCTCGACGGGGAACTCGCCGGCTTCGGTCAGTATTCCGACTACCCCGACCGGCTCGTTTACGACGAGTACGAACTCGCCCCGCGGACCGGTTCCCGGCTCGTCATACGCTCGTGGCACTGCGGGATCGACTCGCAGACGCATATCGCGCATCCGGCTTATACCGTTTTCGCGCTGTTCGAAGACGGCGTTCCGGTTCCCGGCGCATGCTCGTCCCGCGGCGTCGGATGCGCGCTGTCGCCGGACTATCTGCAGCACCGCGGAAAGATCATCACGTCGCAGATGGGCGCCGGTTTCTCAC
>CACZSP010000109.1 GCA_902783905.1 uncultured Ruminococcus sp. | reverse complement strand
CGAATTCTGGGGCGGATACACGCGCCACAACGCCCTCTGGAGAAACGTTTACGATACCGAAGGAAACTTTCTGCGAGAGGAATTCATTACCGAGAACGACGCGCTCATGCTCTACTCTCCGCTCCTGTCGGACAACTCGTCCCACGAAGAATACGTAAGGTAACGTACCCGGGGAAGCACCGATAATTCGAAGCACACCCTGAAAATGCCATGGAAAAACTGCAGAATCTGCCGCGATACACGCTGATAGACAGCGTTATATGGAACGGGGGAAGATCGTTTGACGAGCTTCCCTTCTCCGACTGCGACGCCCTCATTCTGTCCGACGTCATATATTTCGACATTTTTCCCGAGGGCTGCGAAGGAAAAACGCTGCGCGAACTGATCGGCGCTGCGCCGGTTGACGACCCGGATCTCGTGAAGCGCCTGGGAGGCGGACTCGAAGCCCACGTCCCGTTCATCCGCTCGGTGGCGGCGTCGGAGCGGTACGGCCCTCTCATTGTGACGGCAAGAGCCGACGAATACGACGCCGAAAAAAGCATTCAGTTCTGCGCGGCGGTCTTTTCGAAACCCGGTCTTTTCAATTTTATCGCTTTCCGCGGGACCGACGACTCGATAGCCGGCTGGAAGGAGGATTTTATGATCTCCTTCACCCGTACGACCGCTCAGCGGATGGCGGTCGATTTCGCCGCGGCGCATATCGATCCATCGATAAACAATTATATCGCCGGGCACTCGAAGGGCGCCAATCTCGCCCTTTACGCAACGGCGCTCCTGCCCGACTCCGTGCGGAAGAGTCTGACGAAAACCTATACCCTCGACGGCCCCGGTTTCTGTCCCGACGTGCTCGATCTTTCGCTGCTCGATGCCGTTCAGGACAGGACCGTCCGTATCATTCCCGAGTATTCGGTGATAGGAAAGCTTTTCGAACCGAAGATCCGCAACACCCTGATAATCCGCTCGAACGAAAAGAAGATTATGCAGCACGAGCTTCTTTCCTGGTGCGTCACGCCCGACGGTCCCGACGAGGCGGAATCGGAGGATCCGGCTGCCGAGGAACTGAACGACGCGCTGAAGAGCTGGATAGAAGACGTTTCCTCGGAGGAAAGAGAGAAATTCATCGACGACCTCTTCTCCTCTCTTTCGGCCGGCGGAGCCGAAACGATGACCGAGGTCACAAAATCAAATATTGGCGGTATAGACGATATCCTTATCAGTCTCGTCTCGTCCAGTTCCGACGCGAAAAAGACTGCGTCGGTGCTTTCCGAGAAGCTTGTTTTCGGAAATCTATTCAAAGGGGGCGGACTGAAAAATCTTATCGCCGAAATAAAAAAGGACGAACTCGTTACGTCCGTCCTGCTGATTCTCGCCGGAATTCTGATATCGGCGACTTCCAATTTCATTCTCGACGCAACGTCGGTCATCCTTTTCTTTGCCTTTACCCTGCTCCAGTTCGCGCTGACACTGCGCAAATTCATCAAGTACAAACACCGCTGGGCTGCGGTGCGCGAACGCGTATATATCGACATTATCCTCGCGGTTATCTGCGTCTGTCTCGTTTTCAAGGAAGGAGCGACCTTCCTTATCGGAAGCGGAATCTTTTCGGCGATAGCGCTCGTGCTCGGCGTTCAGGCATCGGTCCGGCTGTCATCCGGGAACGGAATGCGGCTGCGCGGCAGAATCCTTTCAATCTGCGAACTTGTTGCCTGCGCCCTGTTCGGCATCGCTTTCCTCCTCGTTCCGCAGTCGAAGATTTTCGGTATAGCATTCAGCGCCGGTCTTACCCTGGTGCTCGACGGCATCGCGCGGATCTGTTTCATCGTTTACGACAACAAGGGAAAGTTCAGGAAAAAGACGGCAGTGATAAAAAAGGACTGAAGACTCGGTATAATACCGCAGAGCAGTACTGAAATTTATAAAGGCGGAGAAGGGGCTGTTTAAAAAGTCAACTTTTTAAACAGCCCCGCAAATTCGGCGGACGGGAATCCGCCGAATTTGCGCGAGAATTTCGGTT
>CACZSP010000108.1 GCA_902783905.1 uncultured Ruminococcus sp. | reverse complement strand
TGGAGTTTACAAAAACTATTGGTTTGCGAACAACGTCTACAAAGATGCAATTGCTATGCAGAAATGTCTGGATGACTGATATTTTAAAACGATGAAAAAAGGAGCAATCCATATTCGTTTTGAATTAAAAAAGCCGATTCGTGCTTCAGACGGGTCTACGCCATAAAGGACATCCGGATCAGAAATGTCTGATTCATTATGAAAAGGAGAGTTGCCATGGATAAAGGCAATCCTCTTGAGTTGGTTGTGTCAATAAGTTTGCGTATCACCGATTTTTTCTCGATCCCGACAGTCTTTCAAGATAAAAAGGACGTCCTGCCGATAACCGTCATACTGCGGGGAAGAAAATTGCCAAAATTGGCAAAAATCTTTCCCGGAAGTCTTGACAGGACGGCAATAACAGGATATAATTATCAGTAAAGAAAAATGCCGTTTGAGGCAAAAATCATTACCGGAAGGTTACTTCGATGGAGATTAAGAGAGACGCGTATTTGAGAAAGCTGATCAGCAGGAAAAACAACGGTCTTATAAAAGTTATTACCGGTATCCGCCGATGCGGCAAATCATATATGCTGGATCCGCTCTTTAAGAACTATCTTCTGAGCGACGGCGTTCCCGAAGATCATATTATCAAGATCGAGCTGGACCGCATATCGAACAGAAGGTTTTATAATGACGCGGAAGGCTTTGACGCTTATCTGCGCTCGTATATCAAAGACGGAGATCCGTATTATATTCTTTTGGACGAGATACAGCTGGTCGACGGATTTGAATACGTGCTGAACGGTCTGCTGTACGAGAAAAATCTCGACGTTTACGTCACGGGAAGCAATTCTAAATTTCTCTCTTCGGATATAATCACGGAGTTCAGAGGCAGAGGCGATCAGATACGTATAAATCCTCTTTCGTTTTCCGAATTCTATGCCGCGCGCGGAGGCGACAAATACGACGCATGGAATGAATATCTGACTTTCGGCGGTATGCCGCAGATCCTGTCGATGAAATCCGATGAGGAAAAAAGCGGTTACCTGAAGGCGTTGTTTGCCGAAACTTATTTTCTGGATATTATAAACAGGAACGGAATAAAGCGCGTCGATATACTGGACAGAATAACCGACGTGCTCGCCTCGTCCGTAGGTTTGCTTACGAATCCTCAGAAAATATTCGATACTTTCAGAAGCAACGGCGAGAAGGAACTTTCGTTAAAGACGGTCAATTCCTATCTGAGTTGCCTGGAGGATTCGTTTATCGTCAGCAAAGCGTCGCGATACGACGTGAAAGGCAGAAAATATATTTCCACTCCGCAAAAATACTACTTTGCTGATCCGGGTCTGCGGAACGCGAGACTGAACTTCAGGCAGCAGGAAGAAAATCACATAATGGAGAACGTGATTTACAACGAACTGCTCTTCCGCGGATACAATACCGACGTAGGCGTGGTGGAAATACGCGATGGCGGAAAACGGGTCCAGACCGAAGTGGATTTTGTATGTAATTCCGGAAGCAACAGATTTTACGTCCAGAGTTCGCTGAACCTTGACACTCACGAAAAAACCGTTCAGGAAAGCAGACCGCTGAATCATATCAGAGACAGTTTCAAGAAGATAATTGTCGTCAGGGACAATATCAGATCCTGGAGAACCGACGACGGAATACTTGTTATAGGTATCACCGATTTTCTGCTTGATCCCGACAGCCTTTCCAGGTAAAAAGACTGCCCCGCGGGCAACCGCCATCAGGCGGGGAAGAAAATTGCCAAAAGCGGCAAAAATCTTTCCCGGGCGGGAATAATATGACTGAGATTACGAAGAGCAAGTATTTCGCCGTAACCGAATAAAAAGCGAATCCGGCGAGCGGTGATGGAGGAATTATTGAATGATCAGATACGCCGAGATCCGGGACAGAGAGGGATGGTTCGCGCTGGACGGTCACCTGCCGGAGTCCGCGTTTGACGAAAAGGTGAGAAACAGGCAGGGGTACGTCTGCGAAGAGGACGGAAAGATCGTCGGTATTCTGCGCTTCGGCCTTTTCTGGGACAGCATACCTTTCTGTTATATGCTGTATATCGACGAAAAATACCGACGCCGGGGACTCGGAAAACAGCTGGTCGGGCGCTGGGAGCGGGATCAGAAAGCCGCGGGCTGCGGAATGGTGATGACTTCCACTCAGGCGGACGAGGAGGC
>CACZSP010000107.1 GCA_902783905.1 uncultured Ruminococcus sp. | reverse complement strand
GGGCTGACGTGCTTGAAGGAGGTGGCCGACGGCATACCGAGGATGCTTTTCATCTCCCGCACCAGCTGCCATGAGTTGAAGGCGTCGAGGAAGTTGATGTATCCGGGTCTGCCCGAAAGTATTTCGACCGGAAGGTCGCGTCCGTCGCTCATAAAGATGCGTGCGGGCTTCTGATTGGGGTTGCAGCCGTATTTGAGTTCGAATTCCTTCATTTTCTTCTCCTTCAGACGTTTTTGTTGATTATTATATCGGTTGGCTCGCCGCCGTCGAGGGGGATCTCCCTGACGAAAAGCGACACCTTGTTGTCTTCGTTGAGATTCTTCCAGCAAAGCTCCGCCAGCGCCTTTCCGGACGACGGAAGCGCGACCTCCTCGGGTTCGCCCTCGAAGGACGGGATGGGACTTCCGTCACACCTGTAAGTGTGAATGAAGTGCCCGATACCGACAACCGGCGTATACTCGAAGAAAAAGCGGTTGCAGACGTCGGGAGTGCCGTTCGATTTGAGTATCGAAAGGGCGTATCTGAAGTTCTTTGCCTTTGCGTCGTATTCGGCGATACCCGAAACGCGCGGGGTGTAGTTGGGAGCGTCGGGCTCGAATTCGCGGGTCAGCAGCGCCTCGCGGAAGGCGGAGAACGGATCTCCTCCCGCGGCGGCAAAGTCGCGTACCGTATCGGTCTGGTCGCCGTTGGTGACGATATCGCAGTTTCCGTATTTGAGATAAGGATTGTATATGATCAGACTCGGGTCTACTACCTTCGACTCGTCGAACGCCCTGGTGCGCATACCGCCTTCGAAGGCCTCGAAGACGCGGTTGCGGCTGTTTACGCTCCGCCCCATGATGAAATACGCGATAAGCGCCTTCCTTCCGTCGCAGGACTCGCCTATGACTATGCCTCTGCCGGGATACGTGTTCTCCGACAGCAGTTTTTCAAGACTGAACTTTGCCATTGTTTTTCTCCTTTTCGATAAGCTCGCGGCAGACCTTTTCCGCCGCCTTCGGATAAATAATCCATTCCGCCTGGCGCATGACGCGTTTCTGCAGCTTTTCCGGCGTGTCGCCGTCCCGGACGCGTACCGCCTTCTGCATTATGATCCTGCCGCCGTCGGGTATCTCGTTGACGAAATGCACGGTGGCGCCGGTGATCTTCACTCCCCTTTTCAGCGCCTCCTCGTGGACGCGCAGACCGTAGTATCCCTTCCCGCAGAATGAGGGGATGAGAGCCGGATGGATGTTGATTATCCTGTCCGGGTATTTTTTAACGAAGTTTTCCGAAAGGATCGACATAAAGCCGGCGAGGATTATCAGCGAAGCGCCGGAAGAATCCACTGTTTCTGCGATCCTTCTTTCAAATTCGTCCGCTCCCAGTTCCTTCCTGACGAAAGCGTATCCGGGTATCCCGGCAATGCGCGCCCGCTCGAGAGCGTAGGCGTCCCTCTGCGACGAGATGACGGCGACGATATGACCGTGCTCGAGAGCCCCCGATTTTTCGGCATTGATCAGCGCCTGAAGGTTGGTCCCGCCTCCCGATACGAGAACCGCTATCCCGATCTTTTCCTTCATTGCGGCTTCTCCTCTTTTTTGTCGAAAAGCGCGATAAATACCGATCCCGCCGCGTTGCCGGCAAGTATCAGCAGGATATAAAACATCGCGCGCCAAATATACGAGGCAGTGAAATCGAATCCTGCCGAAAGATAAAACATATCGGCTATGCTGTGCTCGAATCCAGAAAGAATGAACACCGGGATGCAGAATATGATACCGAGCGGCGTCTTTTTCTCCTTGAAAACGCTGACGGCGAGATACATAAGGATCCCGCAGAAGAAGGCCTTCGCGAGCGCCTGCGGCACCGACTGCGAAAGCTTTGCCGCCGAGACTGCTTCGGCCGGCGCGAACGAGCCGCCCCAGCAAATCCTGGCAAGCACAGCCGACGTCACGGCGCCGGCGAAATTGCCGGCAAGTCCGAGGAAAAGCACCGAAAGATCGGTTCGCGTCCTGCTTTTGGCGAGATAGCCGACTTTTCCGGTGAAAAGGGCGTATTCTTTATAGCATATACAGAGAAGCGCGACCGAAAAAAGCACCGCTCCGGCGACCGTGCCGAGCGCCGACCCGTCACGGCAGGAAAGAAAGACGCACCCGCCGATCGAAACCAGCACGCCGGCAGCAACGCCGGAAAAGAAGCGTTTAAGAACCGTTTTCAGCATAGCACGATCTTTTCTTCACCTTTCGCGATAACTCCGATCGCGTAGGCGGCTTCACCGGCGGAGCCGAGGATCGACAGCGCCCTGTCGGCGTCTTCGCGCGCGACAGTCACGCACATGCCGACGCCCATGTTGAAGGTGTTGAACATGTCGCGTTCGGAAATATTGCCCGCCTCCGCGATGAGACCGAACAGACGCGGCGTGCGTACGTTCTTCTTTTCAATGACGGCGCAGAGCCCGTCCGGGACCGAGCGAGGTATGTTTTCGTAAAATCCTCCGCCGGTGATATGAGAGATTCCTTTTATATCCACCTTGCCGAGGAGCGACAGTACCTGTTTTACGTAGATCCGCGTCGGAGTGAGAAGAGCGTCAAGCAGCGAGCGCCCTCCGAGATCTTCGCGCGGCAGGCGCGCTTCCGGCGCTTCGATATCGAACACCCGGCGTACGAGAGAAAAGCCGTTTGAGTGGACTCCCGACGACGGAAGGGCGATCATTACGTCTCCTTCCTTCATGCGGGAATTGTCGATAATATCCTTTTTGTCGACGATGCCGGTGCAGTACCCGGCAAGATCGTATTCGTCGGCCGGATAAAAGCCGGGCATTTCGGCGGTCTCGCCGCCGATGAGAGCCGCTCCCGCCTCGATGCAGCCGTCGCAGACTCCCTTTACTATCTGAGCTATCCGCTCGGGAACGTTTTTCCCGCACGCGATATAGTCGAGGAAGAAAAGAGGTTTCGCCCCGCAGCAGATCACGTCGTTGACGCACATCGCAACGCAGTCGATGCCGACGGTGTCGTGTTTACCGGAAACGAAAGCCAGCTTTAGCTTGGTTCCGACTCCGTCGGTACCGCTGACGAGGACCGGCTCCTTCATTCCCGAAAGATCGGGAGCGAAAAGGCCTCCGAATCCTCCGATGCCCGAAACGACGCCGGGAGTCTTCGTTCTCGCGATATCCGATTTCATGAGCTCGACGGCGCGGTATCCGGCGGTGATGTCGACTCCGGCGGCGGCGTAGCTTTCAGATCTTGACAATTCGTTCATAAGGTCATTCCTTTCCGTTCCAGCAGTAGGTGCAGAGCTTGCAGGGATCGAGGCCTATCGCCTTTGTGAGGCCTTCGAGCGACTGGAATCCGAGCGACGAAAGATGCAGCTTTTCGCAGATCGCCCGTCTCATCTTTTTCCCTCTTTCGGTGGATGGATCGCTGTATTCGTCAAGATGCGAAAAGCCCTCCTCGCCCTCCAGCTCGAAGATCACGCGCCGCGTGATCAGATCCATGTCTCCCGTCGAACGCGAAAAATTCAGATATTTGCAGGCGTACATTATCGGCGGGCAGGCCGAACGCATGTGTACCTCCTCCGCGCCGTTTTCGTAAAGAAATTCAACCGTTTCTCTCATCTGAGTGCCGCG
>CACZSP010000106.1 GCA_902783905.1 uncultured Ruminococcus sp. | reverse complement strand
GATCGACAACATCTTATTGTCGGAGGGCTTTACCGAGGAAAACGCGGGAAGAATCGAAGAGTCGTATTCGGATCATTACCCCGTTTACGCCGACGTTGTCCTTTTCCCTTGACGAAGCGTCGTTAAAATTCTCTTCTGCCCTCAAACGCTCTCTGAAGTGTGTATTCGTCGGCGTATTCAAGTTCGCCGCCGACCGGGATTCCGTTCGCGATACGCGTGACCTTTATTCCGGAAGGCTTCAGAAGCCGGGAGATGTACATTGCCGTCGCTTCTCCCTCGGCTGTCGGGTTTGTCGCGATTATTATTTCGGAGATGCCTCCGTCCTCGCTTACGCGGGTTATCAACTCGCGCAGTTTTATGTTTTCGGGGGTGATTCCCTGCATGGGAGAAATAAGTCCGTGAAGCACGTGGTAGAGCCCGTGATATTCGCGGACTTTTTCTATTGCCATAAGTGACTTGGTGTCCTGAACGACGCATATTGTGCTCCTGTCGCGGGTCGGGTCGGAGCAGACGGGGCAGACGTCCAGATCGGTCAGATTCTGGCAGACGGGACAGCAGTGGATATTCTTCTTTGCGTCAAGTATCGCCGAAGCAAAGCGCGCGGCATCCTCGTCGCTCATGTCGATGACCGAAAAAGCGAGCCGCATTGCAGTTCTTCTTCCGATACCCGAAAGTCTGCCGAACTGCTCGGCAAGTATATCCAGGGTTTTTATGCCGTCGGAGGCGCCCATCAGAGAGCACCCTCCGGAATGCCGAATTTCGACGCGAGTGCCGACATTTCGGCTGCCGCGTCGTCTTCGACGCGTTTGATAGCTTCGTTTATTGCGGCCGCGACGACGTCCTCAAGAGTTTCCGGATCGTCCGGGTCGATGATCTCGGGAGCGATCTTCAGTTCGGTGACGGTTTTTGCGCCGTTGATCTTAAGCTTTACGGCTCCGCCGCCTGCCGCTATTTCGTATTCTTTTTCTTCAAGTTCCGCCGCGAGCGCCTCGCGCTCCTCCTGGAACTGCTGTACCTGACGCATCATGGCGTTCATATTCTGCGGACCTCCGCCGAAGCCCTTCGGAATTCTTGCTTTCATTTCTTTTCCCCTGTGATGATTGAATTGAGTTCTTCCGACAGTTCGTCGGTTTCGGGCTTCAGTTCATCCTGAGTGCCCGGTTCGAACGTAACGTTTTCGCGATATATTGTTTTTCCGGTAACCTTTGAGAGCGCGGAGCAGAATACTCCGAATATTTCGGGTGCCGTCGCGAGTCTTTTAGTTACTTCGGTTTTGTATTTTACGGTAACGCGGACAGTACCGCCGTTTTCGGAGATATATCCAACTGCCGAATTGAGAAGGGCCGCGGTGCCGGGCGACGTCGAGCGGAGAATCTCTGTGACGTCGGTCCAGTTGCGTATTCTTTGCGGAGCGCGGTCGGATTTCTTCGCGATATCCGGAACCGGTTCGGTTTTTGCCTGCGTTGGCGCGGGCGTTTCCGCGGATGGCTCCGGCGTGACTGTGACAGCCGCTCCCGACGCCCGGCGGTTGACGGCGAACCCCGCTTCAAGGGCTTCTATCCGAGCGGCAAGCGCCTCCGGAGAGGTATCCAGCCGGTCGTCGCACATTCTGACGGCGGCAATCTCCGCTTCGGCGCGCCTGTCGGTTCCGGCTCTCTGCATCGATGCGTACGCCGAGTCGAGCAGGGAAATCTGATATACGAGTTTTTCCTTCGAAAAGAGAGCGGCGTCACCCCAAACGAGCTCCGCCTCGCTGTCGGTCAGGTCGAGGTATCCGGCTCCCGCCTGCTTTCCGAGAGTTTTCATAACGAGCATATCACGGTGGTAACCGGTGAGTTCCTGCCAGAAGACGCCCAGATCTCTCGATGATCTTTCCACCCGGTCGATCACACCGAAAACTTCTTTGAGTTTTCCTGCCTTTACTCCCCGGACGAAAGCAGACGTCTCGCCCCTGCCGCTGTATCCCGCGGCTTCGGCCGCGACGTCGGCGGTGACCCGGTCTCTTCCGGCGGAGCAGAGTTCAAAAAGACTGATCGCGTCGCGCATGCCGCCTCGGGCAAGACGCGAAATCAGAAGAGCAGCGTCGGGATCGAGTTCGATATTTTCGTTCTTTGCGATAAATTCAAGCCGCGAAGTTAGAACGCGTGTCGGGATCCGGTGAAAATCGAACCGCTGGCATCTTGAAATGATTGTAGCGGGCAGTTTTTGCAGCTCGGTCGTGGCAAGGATGAAAATCACATGCTCGGGCGGTTCCTCGAGCGTTTTGAGAAGCGCGTTGAAGGCGGACGAGGAAAGCATGTGAACCTCGTCGATGATATATACCCTGTATCGCAGAGAGCCGGGAGTGAAAACGACTTCGTCGAGGATGGAGCGGATATCGTCAACCCTGTTGTTTGACGCCGCGTCCATTTCCAGCACGTCGGTGGTGCGGCCTTCCAGTATCGAGACGCAGGACGGGCATTTTCCGCAGGGGTCTCCTCCGACCGGAGAGGTGCAGTTTACGGCGCGAGCAAGAATCTTTGCGCAGGTCGTTTTTCCGGTTCCGCGGGAGCCGCAGAAAAGATACGCGTGCGAAAACAGTTTGTTTTCGACTTCGTATTTGAGAATCTCGGTGATATGATCCTGCCCGCACACCTCGCTGAAAGTCCGGGGACGCCATTTGCGATAAAGCGCCTGATGCATTTTTATCGGTTTCCTTTCAAAAACAGTTCGGCCGAAAAATAAGACCATACACCCCTAAGTCGAAATTTGCCGCCGCGCGTAAAAACCGGCTCCTGCTCGGAACAGGCACTCCCGCGGCACACCGGACCGGCTGCTTAATGCTGCTTGGTTCCCCACCTGACATGGTTCGCAGTGCCCGATTGCGCAGGACCCGTTCTTCAACACAGAATACGGTCCGCAGACCGCTTCGACGCCTTCCTCTGAAGGGGAATGAACCCCCGCTGCAGCGGATTTCGGGTACAGGGCACCGCTGGCTCCCCGGCTGGTATGGCCTTATTTCGCGGCCGAAACGCGTTTGCTTCTTTGCGAAATAATCTTTATTGCATATATTATATCAAATATTAACCGATATTGCAAGAAAAATCTTCCGCGGACGCGCAAAAAAAGCTTTTTTGCGGTCCGCGGAAGATTTATCCACGGCAAACTGCCGGATTATCAGCCCTCTATCTTTTCGAAGGAGGACGCGAGTTTCTTGAGAAGTCTTGAGAAGGTTGAGTATTTGCTGTCAAACGTGGTCTTGTATCCGACTCCGTCCGTCGCTTTGATGTATCCTCTGAAAATGCTGTACGGGAGATTTTCAAGGGAGGAGGTGAAGATCCTTCCGATATCAAAGGAGATGTTTTCTCTGACCTTGTCCATCATCTGGGAGGCGAGACCGTCGGTGGTGTATCTGACCTTCATGGTGATTTCGAAAAGGGCCGGGGTTATCGTCCTGTAACCTTCCGAGCAGAGGCATTCGAGAGCAGCCGAGGCGGCGTCGGGCTGTTCCGACGAGTCGGCTATGGCGTAAAGGGTGTACGGGAATCCGAGGATCGTCACGAATGTATCCTGATCCGCGGTATATTTCGGGACGGGAACGATACCGAAAGAGACGTCTGCGTTGGCAAGATTCTTCGATGCGTATCTTGCGCGGTTTACGCTGAAGAGAGCGTTGTTCTTTGCGAATTCGTCGTTCTTGTCGGCGATCGTTACGTTTTCTCTCGCGACGTACTGCTGTATTGCGTCCGCAACGGCGATGGCGCGGTCGCTGGACATTTTTTCGGAGATCTGAGGCACGCCGTCCTGGTCCTTTTCGACGACGCGAAGTCCCGCAGCGAAGAAGTAGGGATCCATGTGGATATCGTTGGACGTCGCGAAGGCCCAGACCATGTCGGCGCCGGAGCTTCCGGTGGAATCGAGTGCCGACGACATTTCAAAGAGCTTGTCGAAGGTCCATTCGTTTTTGTTTACGAGCTCGTAAGGATTTTCAAGTTTGTATCTTTCGATGAAATCCTTGTTGAAGAAGGAGACGTACATCATATAAAGCATGTTCGTCGAAAGATCGCCCGATGCAAAGAAAAGTTTGTCGAAAATGAGCGCTTCGCTGATCAGCTGGTCCGGCCACCACGGTTTTTCGAAATCAATGACCTCGCGCTTGAGAAGGTCGCGGCAGAGTCCTGCGTTCGCAAGGCTGGCCGTCGTCATCGAATACGCGGCGTAGATGTCGAAACCGTCTCCGTTATTCTTTGCGGTTTTCGCTTCTCTGTTGAAGGCGGCGTTGGCGTTGAAGTTTCCGGGTTTCCCGACGTAGTTGAAGGTGATGTCAAGGCGTTCCTCAACCTTGGCGTTTCTGGAGTAGATCGCGTCGTTAACCGCTTCGCCGTTGGTATCCTCGACGAAGAATTCCGGGTTTTCAACGTCACTCCAGTAAAGCATCTTGATTTCGGTGTTGAGTTTGAGATCCGCGGGGATGTCGTCGAGACGATATCCCTTGTCGTCGACGGTCGAGGCTTCGGTGACCGCTTCGGTATTGTCCGGTCCCTCGGACGCGACCGGGGAGGGAGTGGTAACGTTTCCGCTCTCACTCGCGTTTCCGCAGGATACAACCGTGATCATGATCAGGAGGGCAAGGAGCAGAGCAAGAATTCCTTCTTTTTTCATGGCATTTTACCTTCGTTTAATAATTCCGGGCGGTCGGGTGCGGCAGCCGCTCCGGCGGCCCGGTGAAAAAAATTACGGTATAATTATAATATCTCCGCGGCAATTTGTCAAGAATAATCGGCAATAACGGAAAAAAAGACCGCAGGCGGTAAGGCAGATCAGTCGGGAATGATTCTGAAAGATCTGATCTTACCGTCGATTCTTACGAAAACCTCCGGATACTCGAATAGTTTTTTGTATTTCGCGATAAGTTCTTCGTCAAGAGAAGCGAAGGAGTCTTCGGACAGTCCGGCAACAAGAAATTTTCCGGCGATTATATCGTAGATCTCCCCGTCCTCGTCGCAAAGAGAACGGTTGAGTTCCATCCCGTTGATTTTTCCTTCTTCATTGACGATCAGCACCACGTTGTCGTCGTACGGATAAACGCATTCGATGTATCCTCCGATTTCGCTCTGAAGGGATTCAAGCCCCGGATCAATGCTTTTTTCGTATGGAACGGCGCCCGGTTCGACGCAAAGTACGGTTAATAATCTGTTCACAGTATTTCTCCGCATAATCTATTGAATTCCGGGCTTGTTTACAATTATATCACGCCGGAGCGCCGCGTGTCAATATTAAATTCACATTTGATTTATAAATAATTCACATATTCCAAAGCACAAACGGTCGTTCGGCAGCGTAAAACAAGGGGATGTAAAAAAACTCGTGAACCGAGTTTTTTTACATCCCCGTCGACTTTTTCTCGGCGCGAGACAGCGCCGTTTTTGCTCATTTAT
>CACZSP010000105.1 GCA_902783905.1 uncultured Ruminococcus sp. | reverse complement strand
GGTCTACAATCTCGTCAACAACGCCATCAACTATACCGGCGACGACAAGAAAGTGGAAGTCGTACAGTCGGTAAAGGAAGAAAACGGAGCAAAAAAGGTCAGGATATCCGTCAGGGATACCGGAGAGGGAATACCTTCGGAAAAGATCGCGAATATCTGGGACAGATATTACAAGATAGACAGAACTCACAAGCGTTCGGCCGTCGGAAGCGGTCTCGGACTTTCCATCGTAAGGGAAATCCTTCAGAAGCACAACGCCCTCTTCGGAGTCGAAAGCGGAAAAACGAAAGGGACGGTTTTCTGGTTCGAGCTTGACGTCCTGAGCTCGCATCCGTCGTCACGCGGCAACTGAAACAGAGAAAAAACTTGATTTTTCCGACGCGATGTTGTATAATAAGAAGAAAATCATCGAAAGGAAACTGTTGTGAGACCGAAAAAAAACGAATACGGCGATCCGTCGGTCGGGGATTACTTCGATGAGATAAGGGACGGCGCCGGCGGCGCGTCCGACGAGTTTGTAAAATCTCTCGATACGATCTCCGCCGAAGAACTTAAAGGAGAATCCTCCGGACACAACTCCGGCAGGAAAAAAAAGAACAGATCGGGGGCCCTGATCGCCAGCAGGCTCCTGCTTGTCGTTTCGGTTTCGGTCCTGGTCTTCTGTCTTTACAAGATAGGCGTCGCTGTCAAGGGATATATCGAGGCAAACGACACGTACGATTTTATTGCCGACGAGTTTCTTGACGCGGTTGGCGGCGCCGACCACGTTTACGTCGAAAATCTCCTTTCATCGGTGACAGAGGATCCGATGAACGATTTTTCGGAGATCGCGGTCAACGGAGCAAAGCAGTACACTCCCGGTGACACGCAGAAAAAGCAGTACAGCAACCGTTTTCTCAGCATCAGGTCCCAGATTGACAGACGAATCGCGACAAATCCCGATACGTTCGGCTATATTTACGTCGATTCCACGAGAATCAAGTATTATCCCGTCGTCCAGGCAAACGACAATTCCTTTTACCTTAAACACGACGCCGACAAGAATCCGCAGTCATCCGGCGCGATTTTCGTCGATTACCGGAACAACCGGGTCGTCGAAAAGAACCGGAATCTTGTCATTTACGGTCACAATATGGAAAGCGGCGCCATGTTCCACGGTCTGCTGAACTATCTGAACGAACAGTTTTTTATGGAAAAGGATATTATGCTTTACACCCTTGACGGCATATATACTTTTACCGTTTTTTCTGTCTATCAGACGAAAGCTACCGGGGATTATTTCCGCGTGCATTTCTACGGAAACGATGATTTTATTTCATTCTGCGTCAGGGAAGAGCAGAATTCGATGTTCCACAAACCGGGAATCGAGTTTACCAAAGATTCGGTTATTCTGACTCTTTCCACCTGCATCAACGGAGTAGAGGACGGCAGATACGCGATTCACGGTCTGCTGACAAAGGTGGAGTACTGACGATGAAGCTTTCTGTTATCATTCCGATGTATAACGAGTCCGGGCGTATCGCGAATACAGCCCGGCAGCTTTGTTCGGTACTCAGGGAAGATTTCCCCGGTGATTTTGAGATAATCTTCTGCGACGACGGCTCGACCGACGGAAGCGCCGCCGAGGTGGAAAAGCTCGGATTCCCGGAAATACGGGTTGTCTCTTATCAGCCGAACCGCGGGAAAGGGTATGCCGTCAGGCGCGGGATGCTCGAGTCGCGCGGGGAGGTAGCCATGTTTACCGATGCCGATCTCGCATACGGCACCGGTGTTTTTTCACGTTTTGTCGAAGAATTCGAAAATGACGGAACGGCCGGGTGCGTTTTCGGATCGAGAAATATCGGAAAAGACGGCTACGATGGGTATTCTTTTATCAGAAAAATTGCGTCAAAGTGCTATTTAAAAGTGCTTTCGGTTGTCGGCGGTCTGAAACAGACCGATTCACAGTGCGGCTGCAAGGCTTTTCGGGGCGATGCCGCCCGCGCGATTTTCTCCGTGTGTGAAACCGACAGGTTCGCATTCGATTTCGAAGTTATAATGATCGCGGAAAAGCTCGGATACAGGATCACGGAACTTCCGGTAAGAGTAATAAATCACGGTGAATCCAAGGTTCACGTTTTGCGCGACACCTTCAGGATGCTTAAGGATTTGCGTCGCATAAGGAAAAGAGTCGGCAAGCCGGACTCGGGACGGAAAAAATGAAAATCAGAAGAATTGCAGCGGTCCTGCTTGTTCTCGCGGCTCTGTTCCTGAACGGATACGGGGTGTTGCCGTCCGCGGTATACGCCGAGGAAACCGGGGCTGCGCCGCTCCGCGACGGAGCGTTCAGAATAAGAAACAGAAAAAGCGGAGACTATCTGAGCGTAAACGGATATTATTATCTTGACG
>CACZSP010000104.1 GCA_902783905.1 uncultured Ruminococcus sp. | reverse complement strand
CCTTGCGATACTTCAGTCAAGAAGCCCGTCCTGCGGTGTGAACCGGGTTTACGACGGCACTTTCAGCGGAAAACTCATACCCGGGAACGGCGTTTTCGCCTCCCTTCTGATCGAGAACGGGATAAAAGTCATCGACGCGGAGGATATCTGACATGCCGCAGCTGAAGTGGAGTTACAGACCCTACGTACAGTTCAGAGACCGGACGGACACACGCCCGGTCATCTGCGCCCTCCGTCCGTCAGAGGGCGGTTTTTCCGTCGAATATATTTCGGATCACGAAAGCGGGTGCCGCCTTTTCCGGCGGCGCCGCTTTTCTGATGAGTGGAAAGCGATTCCCGTATCGGGCGGGAAGGCGCGTATCACGGGCCTTGACGACCTGTCGGATTACGAGTTTTATATTGAAGATCCTGACGGAAACCGAAGCCTTACACGTCTCGTCCGGACGGGAAAACCGGTATCGTCCGTGATAAATTACATCCATCCCGACGATCCTTCATTCGACTTCTCCGGCAGATACTGCTGCTCCCCGTCCATCCTGCGTCTGCCCTCCGGCAGACTGCTCGCCTCCCACGACGTTTACCGGGCGAAAAGTCCCCAGTGTCTGACCGTTCTTTTCAAATCGGACGATAACGGCGCGACCTGGGACTACCTTTGCGATCTTTTCCCCTGCTTCTGGGGAAAGCTCTTTCTGCTCGGCGGAAAGCTCTGTATGCTTTCCACGTCCACCGAATACGGAGACCTTCTGATCGGAACCTCCGACGACGAAGGCCTGACCTGGAATACTCCGACGGTCATCGAGCGTGGGCCGGGATGCCTTAAAGCCGGATTCCACCGCGCCCCCTGCGTCTGCGCGGTGACGAACGGAAGGATCTGGTTTGCCGTCGAGAACGGATCCTGGCAGGACGGCGGGTTCTGCGATTGCCTTTTGTCGGCTCCCGTCGACGCGGATCCGCTCGATCCAGCCTCCTGGACTCTGTCCGAGCCCCTCCGTTACAGCGATTCCTGGGCCGGTCCGGGTCGCGCCTGCTCCATCGAAGGCAACCCGTTCGTCGGGACCGACGGAGAGCTTTACGTACTTTACCGTTTCAGGGAGGGGACCGGTCTTCTCATGCGCGCCGACGTCTCCCGCCCCGAAAGGAGTCTGCAGTTCGTAAGGACTGTCGACCTTCCGTTTGCGCATTCCAAATTCGAGATCGTCCGCGGAGAGGACGGCCTGTTTTACGCCGCGGGGAACGAGCTCGGCTCCGACGGAAAAAGCGCCCGCAACGTGCTTTCGCTGTACCGCTCGCTGGACGGCGTTTCCTACCGGAGGATAATGCGGATAATCGACCGCGAAAGCTCGGACAGACGCCTGACCGGTTTCCAGTATCCTTCTTTTATTATCGAAGGAAAGACCGCCCTGCTTCTGTCACGCACTGCCGACAACGGCGCTGCAAGTTTTCACGACAGCAATATGATTACGTTTCACAGATTCAATATACCGGAGGACTTCGATAATGAATAAAAGGATTCTTCTGCTCTGCGACCTTGAAGGGGTCAACAACGTCGTCGGAGTGCCCTACGAGGGACTTCACCGCGGGACCGAACAGTGGGAGATCGCAAGGCGCGAGGCGCCGCGGGAACTCAACGCCGCCGCGGACGCGCTCTTTGACGCCGGAGCCGCGACGGTCGCGCTCTGGGACAACCACGGCGGAGGAAACAATATCGACCCGGACGATCTCGACCCGCGCATCGAACTTCTGCATCCCGAGGGACCGCGTCTCGCCTTTGCCGCGGGACGGTTCGACGCAGTCTGCTTTTTCGGATACCACGCGATGGAAGGAACGCTCGGCGGAGTTCTCGCGCACACCATGAACAGCAAAAAGGTTCAGTTTTACAGACTGAACGGCAGATATATCGGCGAAGTAGATATGGACGCGTATATCGCCGCCGCCTTCGGGATTTCCTCCTGCTTTTTCGCGGGAGGAAATATCGCATGCTTCCAGGCGGAACGCGCCGTCCCGGGCATTTCGACCGTCGTCACGAAAACCGAGCTGTCCCGCAACAGCGCGGTCTTCCGTGACGGAGAGGAACTGCTTCGGGATATTCGCGAAAGGATAGTTCCGGCAGTCAGAAACGCCCCGAAGCCGTCTCCTCTTTCCTTCCCCTGCGTTTTTGAAAAATCCTTCAAGCGTGTCGAGGACGCCGCACTGTATCTCGAACGTCTGCGCTCTCTCGGCATCGACGCCGGATACCCGGACGACGGTATTCTGGGCAAAGACGCCCACACGGTCAGGTCGACCGTCGGAAATATCGGTGAATTCACCGCGTGCATATAAAAAAATCGAAAAAAAATAAAAATCACCCTGCGTAAGGTATTGCTCGTTACGCGGCGTAATGAAGTATAATATCGGCGAAAAGGAGGTGATGAGCCGTGTCGAAATACACGACCGGAGAGATCGCAAAGCTTTGCAGAGTCACCGTCAGGACGGTGCAGTATTACGATACCAGAGGAATTCTGGTCCCGACCGAGCTGTCGGAGGGAGGCAGACGTCTCTACTCGGACGAGGATCTCGGACGGATGAGGGTGATCTGCTTTCTGCGCGATCTCGGGCTGTCCATCGACGCCGTTTCCGCACTGCTGTCAGAGGATGATTCCGACAGCGTGATCTCACTCTTGCTCGATCAGCGGGAGGAGGAACTGAAGCGGGACGTCGAAAAGCAGAAGGAAAACCTTGCAAAGATAGCCGCGCTGAAAAACGGGATGAAAAAGCTCGGCGGCAGTTCGGTCGAATCGATAGCCGACATGGCGTACGTTATGACCAACAAACAGAAACTGAAAAAGCTGCACGCCGTTATGCTGCTTTCCGTTCTGCCCTTCGCGGTTCTTCAGTGGGGTTCGATAATTCTCTGGATCACGACGGGGATCTGGTGGCTTTTCGCGGTATGGGCGGTTCTCGTGATACCCTACGCCGTTTTCTTCAGCCGCTGGTATTTCAAAAAAACCGCGTATATCTGCCCCAAGTGCCACAAAAAATTCCAGCCGAAATTCTCCGAAGCGGTTTTCGCCGCGCACACTCCCGCCGCGCGCAAGCTGACCTGTCCGAACTGCGGGCACCGCGGCTTCTGCGTTGAAACCGCCGCAGGAACCGACGTGCAGGAAGATTGAACTGCGGTATAAATGAAAGGACTGTCCGGACTCCTCATCAACGGAGAACCGAACGGTCCTTTTTTATAATCCGTATAGCGGGTTAAGGCAACACCGCACAATTCGCGTGCGTAGATT
>CACZSP010000103.1 GCA_902783905.1 uncultured Ruminococcus sp. | reverse complement strand
GGCTTCGGATACGACGTCATGCTTGCCGCCTACGTCGCCGATCCTCAGTCGAAAACGGCGCTTCCCGATCTCGTCACCTCTGTTCTCGGAGAAGTGATGCGCCGGGACGTTCCGGCGTCGGTCTACGTGCGGCGGCTGCGCGAGTTTTTTGACGGACGGCTTGACGAAGGCGCGAAAAAGCTCCTTGCGGATATCGAAATGCCGCTTTCCGGCGTTCTCGCCCGTATGGAGGAGTACGGTTTCCTTATAGATACCGCCTGGCTGTCGGAATACGGAAAAAAACTGGAGGAGAAGTCGGAAGGGCTGAAATACCGGATCTGGGGCGCCGCCGGGATCGAATTCAATATCAATTCCCCGAAGCAGCTCGGAGACGTGCTTTTCGGAAAAATGGGTCTGCCCCACGGAAAAAAGACTTCGAACGGATATTCGACGAGCGCCGAGATACTTGAAAAACTGGCTCCGGTAAGTCCTGTCGTTTCGGACATACTCGAATACCGCAAGCTGACAAAGCTGCTGGGGACTTACGTTCAGGGGCTGATAAAGGTCGCCGACAAAGAAGGCGCGGTGCACACCTCCTTCCGTCAGACGGGTACCGCGACGGGAAGACTGTCCTCTGCCGAGCCGAACCTGCAGAACATCCCGGTCAGGACTCCCGAGGGAAGGGAGCTGCGCCGCGCGTTTACCGCCCGTCCCGGGCACCTTCTCATCGACGCCGACTATTCGCAGATAGAGTTGCGGCTGCTGGCGGCGATATCGGGGGACGAAAGAATGATATCGGCCTTCTCGTCGGGCATGGATATACACGCGTCGACGGCCGCCGCCGTTTTCGGGATCCCCGAAAGCGATGTCACGCCCGAGCTGCGCAAGCGCGCCAAGGCGGTCAATTTCGGCATCGTTTACGGCATCGGCGAGTATTCGCTGTCCCAGGATCTCGGGATCAGCGTAAAGCAGGCGAAGGATTACATTGAAAGCTATCTTGCCACCTACCCGGCCGTCAGCGCATATTTAGACGGCATCGTCGAACGGGCGAAGCGCGACGGATACGTCGACACCCTTTACGGGAGACGCCGCTATATACCCGAAATATCCGCCAAAAACGGCATGCTCCGCAAATTCGGCGAGCGGGTGGCGATGAACAGCCCGATCCAGGGCACCGCCGCCGATATAATCAAGATCGCCATGATAAACGTCGACCGCCGCCTGAAGGAGGAAGGGCTGGACGCCCGGCTGATCCTTCAGGTCCACGACGAACTGATAATAGATTCCGACCGCGCCTGCGCCGACAAAGCGGCGACCGTGCTTCGGGAGGAAATGGAAAACGCGGCGCGTCTGCCGGTCGCTCTTTCGGTAGAGCTGACGACCGGCGAAAGATGGCTGATGTGAAAAAAAGGAGGGAAAAAGATGAAAACCCCGATCAGTCTTATAGTCGACGATTCGGCGCCGATAGTATCCGTCTATTACAGTCACGCCGGCAGGCGGACGACGAAGGACGGACGTCCTCTTCTCGAAAAATATCCGAACGAGCTGTTTTTCCGCTTTTGCGATATTGCGGAAAGGTACGGACTTCGCGGCAAATTCAGCGTCGTTCCGATGCCGGGCAACCGCGGAGATATAATAGGCGGGATCGAAGGCGTCTCCCGGAACGAGCTGGACGAGTGGCTTGACGGAGTTAAAAAGCGGCTGCTTCCCGCCTTTTCGGTCTGTCCCGAGATGCTGACCCACAACCTTGCGGTCGATCTCGCGACCGGCGGGACTTTCCCGCAGAACGAGCAGGAATGGGCGAGCACCAAGACCCGGAAGGAGCTTACGCCTTATATAGAAAAGGCGATCTCGATACTCCTCGAAGCCGGCTTTTCGCCGCGGGGAGTCACATCTCCCTGGGAGTTCGGAATCGAGGTGGAGGAGGAGTACGCAGCCGCCGTCAGCCTGGCTTTTTACAACGTCACCGGCGCCGACAAGGCGTGGCTTTTCCTCAGATGCGTCAGAGGGCGCCCGGGGATCCGTCCGTGGATCGAACCGGTTCCCGACGGACGGACGCTGGTATCGATCCCGGCGACCCTTTACGACCGCTTTTGGTGCACCATAGACGACCCGCGCTCCGACGACGGTTTCGTCCGCAGTCTCGCTGACAGGCTTATTTCGGAGGACGGAAAGAGCGGAGATATAATCGACGTTCTCGAATCGGGCGGCTGGCCGGTGCTTCTGACTCACTGGCAGGATCTTACGTCCAACGGTTTGTGCACCGGAATGCGGGCGCTTGAGGAAACGGCGCGAAGGATAGAAGAGCATCTTTCGGGCAGAGTCGAATGGACGAGTTTCGAACAGATCATGGATCTTGTCGCCGCCGATCCCGGCGCATTCCCGAAGCCGGTCTTCTGACCGGGGGCTCCTGAAGAAGGCATGAAGAAGAAAAAATGGTTCAGACTCGACAACGCCGCGCTGATCTTTCCCGCGATCATGAAGCGCCGGTGGAACAACGTGTTCCGGATCTCGGTCTCGCTCGAAGAAGAGGTGGATCCGGAAACGCTGTTTCGCGCTCTGAATTCGCTGAGACACCGGTTCCCGACCTTCTTCGTGCGGCTGAAAACGGG
>CACZSP010000102.1 GCA_902783905.1 uncultured Ruminococcus sp. | reverse complement strand
CTGTCCGAGGCCGAAAAGCATATTCCTCCGCTGGATTTGGTTTTAAGAGTAACGTCCGCAGATAAAACGTAAGAATCGAATTCGGGAGTCAGCTGCGCCGTGTTGCTGACGGCCGGCTTACCCTCGGTGAAAATCTTTCCGTCCCTGTATACCGCGGAACCCGTAAACGTGAATTCCATACCGTCCTCCGGAGCGGTTTCTTCGGCGTCCTCTGTTTCGCTGCCGGACGACTGTCCGGTGATCTCCGGGGAGCCGCCGGCGCATCCCGCGGCGCAGAGCAGCGAGAGAACGAGCGAAACCGTTGTTGCAAAGCGTTTCAATTCGTTGTCCTCCGTTTTTTACGGCGGGCGGTCCGCAGAACCGGACCGCCCGCCGTAAAAGATTATTTTGCGTAATCCACCGCTCTCGATTCGCGGATGAGATTGACCTTGATCTGTCCGGGGTATTTTACCTCTTCCTTGATCTTCTGGGCGATATCCCGCGCGATGACCTTCATGCCTTCGTCGGAAACGTCCTCCGGCCTGATCATTACGCGGAGTTCTCTGCCGGCCTGAATGGCGTACGCCTTTTCGACTCCGTGGAAGCCTCCGGCGATCTCTTCGAGCTTTTCAAGGCGCTTGATGTAGTTCTCGAGATCCTCGCGGCGCGCTCCCGGTCTTGCCGCCGAGATGGCGTCGGCCGCCTGAACGAGCACCGCAATGACCGTCTGAGGTTCAACGTCGTTGTGGTGAGCTTCTATGGCGTGGATGATCTCGCGGCTTTCCTTGAACTTCTTGGCGGCGTTGACGCCTATTTCGACGTGAGTTCCCTCTACGTCGTGCGGGAACGCCTTTCCGATGTCGTGAAGAAGTCCGGCGCGCTTTGCCGTCGCCGCGTCAACTCCGAGTTCCTCGGCCATGATACCTGCGAGGAATGCGACCTCGACCGAATGCTTGAGCACGTTCTGGCCGTAGCTGGTTCTGTAGCGGAGTCTGCCGAGTATCTTTATCAGTTCGGGGTTGAGTCCGTGGACTCCGACCTCGAAGGTCGCGCGCTCGCCCGCCTGCTTGATGCCGGCTTCGACCTCGCGGCGCGCCTTTTCGTACATTTCCTCGATTCTCGCCGGATGGATGCGTCCGTCGGAGATCAGTTTTTCGAGGGTCAGACGCGCGATCTCGCGTCTTACCGGATCAAAGCCTGAAACGGTTATGGCGTCCGGAGTGTCGTCTATGATCAGCTCGACTCCGGTCAGCGTCTCCAGCTTCTGGATGTTGCGTCCCTCGCGTCCGATGATCCTTCCCTTCATTTCCTCGTTGGGGATCTGGACGGAAGTCACCGTCGCTTCCGACACGTGGTCGGCGGCGCAGCGCTGGATGGCAAGAGTTATAAGGTTTCTTGCTTTTTCGTCGGCTGTCTCCTTGAATTCCTCCTCGAGTTCGGAAAGGCGCTGGGAAAATCCGAATTTGGCCTTTTCCTCCATCTCCGCCATCAGCCTGTCCTTCGCCTCCTCGGCGGTCAGGCCGGCGATATCCTCGAGCGCCTTGCGCTGAGTTTCGAGAGCCTTCTGGGCTTCGTCGCGGATCCCGTCGGCTTCCTTGAGCTTCCTGTCAAGCTGCTCGTTCTTTTTTTCGAGCTGCTCCGACTTTTTTTCCAGGTTCTCCTCTTTCTGGGCGACTCTGTTTTCGGCTTTGGAAACTTCTGAACGGCGTCTGTTGATCTCCCGCTCGGCGTCGGATCTGATCCGTTCGGCTTCGGATCTCATCTGATCCGCCATCTTTGTGGTATCGAGCAGTACTTTCTGTGAATCTACCGCCGCTTTGACCTTGGCATCGTCTTCTATCTTCCGGGCATGCTCTTCGGCCGAGCCGATCAGTTTTTCGGCTTTCTTTTTCCGGATCGCAATACCGGATACTATACCGATCCCGCAGCCTACGGCGGCCGAAGCGACCGGAATAATATACGTCAATACTTCCTGCATTATGCACCTCCTCTTCGGTTAACTGCTGTATAATTTAAGATAATGTCATCAAAGACAATATGATAATATAATATTATACACCCAAAAGCCTTTTTTGTCAATTCATATTTGAATTATCGTCCGAATAACGTGAATATCGCCGCCTTTTTCAGCGAATATTTGACAAGCCGGAATTGATATGATATAATAATATTGGCGCTGAAGTTATTCATTTCCGCGGAGGTTATGCGAATGTACAAGGTTGGGGACAGAATCGTATACGGCAACAGCGGCGTCTGCGAGGTCAGCGAGATCCGGACGTCTCCTTTCGGGAACGGAACGGACGACCGTCTGTTTTACGTGCTTGAGCCGGTCAACGATACGACGGCCATGACCATTTACACTCCGGTGGACTGTGACAACGTCGTTATCCGGGATCTCGTGACGAAAAAAGAGGCGCTCGCGCTGTTAAAATCAATCCCGGATATCGATCCGCTTGAGATCCCGGTGGAAAAGGAAAGGCGCGAACTGTACCGTGTCACGGTAAAAACGACCGATCTTGTGGATTACGTAAGAGTTATCAAGACGGTATCCGAAAGGAGGCGCGTCTTCAAAAAGAGCCGCCGCCGTCTTCCCGATCTCGACAACGATTTCGAGCACACCGCACGCAACTGCCTTTACGGGGAGCTGGCGGCCGTTCTCGGAGTCGACAGGGACGAAATACACCGCAGGGTCTGCAAACTGCTCGAACCCGCGGAAGCGGCAAAGTGACCGCGCTTCGCCGGAAACGGCGGACAAACCGATTGCTTTTTTGAATTTCGAACAAAGTAAAATATGAGAGGAAACCCGAAATGAAAACGACAAGAAGAATACCGGCGATCATTCTCGCCGTGCTGCTGCTTTGCTCGTTCGTATCCGGACTTTCGTCCTGCGCCGAAAAACCCGGCGGGGATCAGACGGTCACGACCGTCGATCCCGGAGTCGCCTCTGCCGGGGATACCGGAAACGTCACGGAGGAAACCGCTCCCGACTATGACCCGAAGATCGATCCGGAAGACTGGGAAGGCAACGACTTCACAATTCTTTACAACGGCAACGATATCGAGCCTAACATGGACTTTGTTGCCTCGGAGATCAACGGATCGATCCTCAACGACGCAGTATACAACCGCAACCTGAAGATCCAGGACAAGCATAAACTGGTCATCAAACCGGTATTTATGAAGGACTCCGACATTCAAAAGAACGTCGCCGCGTCGGTAAAAAGCGGAGACGTCCTCGCTCATCTGGTAGAGGCGAACCAGACCTATTCGATGACGATGTCGATCAACGGCGAACTGCACGAACTGAGCGCACTGTCGAAAATCGATCTTTCGAAGCCCTACTGGAACAATTCGTTCCTTTCCGGAAGCTCGATCCACGGGAAAAACTATTTCGCATACTCTGACGCCAACGTCCACGCGTTCGGAGCCACCCCGTGCACTCTTTTCAACAAGACGGTTCACAAGGATTTCAAACTTGACAACATTTACAAGATCGTCGAGGACGGCGGCTGGACGTTTGCCGTGATGAGCGAGATGGTCAAAATAGTCACCGGAGACCTTGACGGAGATCAGGTCATAACAAAGGACGACCGTCTCGGAATGATCGCGAACACCTTCTGCATCGACTGCTTCATAAGCGGAAGCGGATTTCAGATGGTTTCCAAGGACGAAGAAGACCTTCCTGTTCTGAATATCATCAACGAAAACTTTTACAGCGTACTCGAGGGTATCAAGTCGCTCTGCGCCGAAGAGAACGGAATGTTCCTCGTCGACCGCATCAGCACGACGACCGAAGCGCGTGAATACTGGACCGCGCAGGCGCTCACCGACGACCGCGCGCTGTTCCTGATCGGAAACTTCAAGGACGTTGAAAAAATGCGCTCCACCGATACCGATTTCGGCGTCGTTCCGATCCCTAAATACAACTCGGACCAGCAGGATTACATGATTCACATGCAGGCGAACATCGGCGCCGCCATGTCGGTCCCGGTCTCGACGTTCGAGACCAATTCGGTCAGCGCGATCCTCGAGGACATCGCTTACGAGTCGTATCTGACGGTCATGCCCTCGTATATGGAGGTCGTGATCCAGGGGCAGTCGATCCGCGACGTCGAATCCCTCAAGTGCATCCAGATGATAAGGAACTCGTATTACAGCGACATGGGATTCATGCTCGGATCCTACGGAATCAACATTCTTGACACCTGCCGCAAGATCATCTGCGACAATACGGATATCGTTTCCACTCTCACTTCGGCCAACAGACAGTTCAAGGTCAATCTGAAGAAACTCAGCGACAGCATTAAATAATCCCGTACTTAAGCGGCGCCGGCGTGCGCCGGGGAAACGGTAAAGGCTGCTCAGAAACCCGAATTATTGATCCGGGCGAACGAGCAGCCTTTTTTCTGTTGAAACACACTCAGCGTAAAGCGTACAGCTTTTCAAACGCGTCGGCGTCTGTCGGCTCAGCCGCCGGAAGCGGAGGAGGAACGGTTCCGAGGGCTTTCAGCGCGGCGTCCGCAAGACGGCGGCGCAGAGTTTCGTCGGGATCGAGAGCTTCGTATCCGGCAGAGGCGGCGAAAGCCGCGACCTTCGGGTCGTAGGATACGCAGACGGCGGGAACGCGGGCGGAGCGGGCGAACACGGAGGCGTGGAGCCGAACGGCGATCACGAGCCGTGCGCCTCTGATCACCGACGCCGCGGCGAAAGGATCGGAGCAGTCGGCGAAGCCGGCGCCGCAGGACTTTGCCGCCCGGCGGCAGATCCCGGCGTCGGCGCGGCAGAGAGCCGCAAAACGGGGAGTCAGTCCGGTTTTTTCGGATATTTCTTTTACCGCATCGGAGATATTTTTCACCGCAGCGGAGTTTTTTCCTTTGATCCTGCGCAGTGAAATTATGAAATACACGCCGTCGGTTTTCCGTTCGGACGCGGAAAAGAACAGCGCCGGGTCGGATGTCGGGCGGCAGTTTTCGCAGAAGCGCGACGCGTAAGCGAAGGAGTCCGGGTCCCGCAGTCCGGCGTAATCGCAGTCGGAGAGCATCCCGACGGCGACGCGTTCCGCTCTTTTTCCGCGGAGAGGGCCGATCCCTCCTCCCCAGATCATCCGGCGGCAACCGTATTTTCCCGCCAGCGAAAAAAGCCGGCGGTAGTATTCGAGCGAACGCGAACTCGTGACGTTCTGTATCAGCGATCCTCCGCAGAGTACGAAAAGGCGCGAATCGCGCAGCGCCGCCCGTATAGCAGTCAGATCGAACCGGAAAACCGGCGTTATTCCCGAATAAAACGGATCCGCGCTGCGGACGGTACGCGTCAGAGCGTAAACCTTTGCTTTGGGGGCGCGTTTTTTTATTTCGTCAGCGACGCACCGCAGCGTCGCCTCGTCGCCCGCGTTGAATGCGCCGAAATATCCGCACAGGAAAACTCCCCTCCTGCGTCCGTCAAGAACGGCGCGGTAGGTCTGTTCGATTTGCCTGCATATATTTCTTATATCGCAGTTTTCTCCGGCGAATTCCCTCGCGAATCCTCCGGAACGGCACAAAAGGCCGCGGTCGCAAAGCAGTTCTTCAAGCGACGAAAAAAGAGAGATTTTATCGCTTTCCTCCGGTATCAGATTGTTCCGGAGCAGACGCTCAGCGTTTTCCGGAGAGAGTATTCCTCCGCATCCTGCGTCCGAAAGCGTCACGACGGCAAGTCCCGCAGCCGCCGCTTCGATCGCCGACCGGGACTGCCCGATGAATACGTCGTATCCCGAAAGGTAAGAGGCGGAGTCGGTCCGCGCCCCCGCGAGGATAACGCTGCCGGGGGAATCAGCGTTTGCCGCAGCGGCTGCTTTTTCAAGTTCCCGGACGCTTTTTCCCGAACCGATGACGGTCAGGGAGATATTCTCGCCGGGATGCGCCGCGCGGAGCTCCCGGACGGCGCCTGCGGCGCGAAGTATGACCGGGAGGGTATCGGGATCGACCCTGCTGCAGACGGCGCAGCGAAGTCCGTCCGGCGGAAATACGCGCCCGGTTTCGGGTATCTCCGCTCCGTTGCGGATGACCTCGACACGGTCCCGGGGCAGACGGTAAACGCCGGTCAGATAATCAGCCACTTTTTCGCTGACGGCGACCGTCCGCTCGCCCCAGAATGTCAGGTTTCCTTTCGGCGGAGCCGGGTCGTAAAAACCGTGCGCCGTCGAAACGACCGCGGGAAATGCGGGATCCCGGGAGAGCATCGCGCAGACGAGCGAAGGGATCCTTCCGTGCACGTGAACGATATCGCAGCCGCGCGCCGCCTTCCGGATCACCGTGGCGGAACGCAGAAGCGACAGCGGATCTTTTTTGTCAAGCGGCGCCGAAACGTGACGGACGCCTTTTTTTTCGAGTTCGGGAACGAGCGCGCCGCCCGCGGAAACGACGGCGACGCGTTGTCCCGATTCGACGAGTCCGGAGGAGAGCGTCAGCACGTGGGTCTCGGCTCCGCCGATCCCCATGCGGGTCGTGCATATCAGTATTTTCATGCTTTCCTCCTTTTCCGTATTACGGTATATATTTTACCATAATTCCGGTTTAATGGCAACACGGGCATATATTATTATTGAAAAACGGGCGAAATTATGATAAAATATATACTAATAAATTGTTTGCGGAAGGTTCCGGAATAAAGATGAAAAGCATCGTGACGGCTCCCGATTCATTCAAGGGGAGCATTTCTTCCGCCGACGCCGGACGTGCGATCGCCGCGGGGATCAAAAGAATACTTCCGGGAGTCCGGGTCGACGTCGTTCCGATAGCGGACGGCGGTGAGGGAACTCTCGACGCGGTAACGCTTCCTGAACGTCGCTTTTCGGAGACGGTTACCGGACCGGCTTTCGAAAAGCTCACCGCCCGGTGGGGTTGTATCGGCGACTGCGCTGTGATCGAGATGGCGCAGGCGGCGGGACTTATCCTGACGGGAGAGGGAAGGCGCGGGAGCACCGCGACAACCTACGGAGTCGGAGAGCTTATAAAGGCGGCTCTCGACAGAGGCTTCCGCAGGATAATGATAACCGCCGGCGGCAGCGCCTCCAACGAGGGCGGCTGCGGTATGGCGTGCGCGCTCGGCGCAGTTTTCCGGGACAAAAACGGGAAAAGCTTTATTCCCGTCGGACTGACTCTCGGAGAAATAGAGGAAATAGATCTTTCGGGACTGGACCCGCGTCTCGCGGAATGCGATATCACTATTGCGACGGACATTAAGAATCCGCTGCTGGGGGACGAGGGCGCCGTGCGTGTTTACGGTCCGCAGAAGGGCGTGATCGGAAACGATCTCGATATCGCCGAAGAGGGAATGACCAAATACGCTTCGATGATCGAAAAAATGTGCGCACGACCCGTCGCCTCCGTCCCCGGATGCGGCGCCGGCGGAGGACTTCCGGCTTTCGGGATCGCCTTTTTCGGCGCTAAGATACTCCGCGGGATCGACACGGTGCTCGACGCCGTCGGGTTCGACGCAAAACTTGAAGGCGCCGCTGCCGTCATAACCGGAGAAGGGAAGATCGACCGGCAGAGTCTTTACGGAAAGACGATAAGCGGGATCTGCGCCCTTGCGGCAGAAAAAAACGTACCGGTCGACTGCTTCGTAGGAGCTGTGGGAGACGATCCCGAAACGCTGCTCGGGATGGGGATACGGAGTATCCGGGCGGTGACCGAAATTGCGAGGGACGTTCCGGACGCCATATCGAACGCGGCATTTTATCTTGAAAAAATGGGCTCCGCCTGGGCGGAGGAGCACAAATCCGAATTTACGGAGTGAATAGTTATGGAATACAGATTTTCGGACAAGCTGGCGGCGCTAAAGCCCAGCGCCATCAGAGAAATATTCAAATCGCTGACCGATCCCGAAATAATCGCGTTTGCCGCCGGGAACCCGGCGCCGGAATCCTTCCCGGTCGAGGAAATGGCTGAAATTTCGGCACGAATCTATAAAGAGATGCCGGTCACGGCGCTCCAGTACGGCACGACCGAGGGCTATACGCCGCTGCGGAAAGCGATAGCCGAAAGGCAGAAGAAAAAGTTCGGCATCGGGATTTTTCCGGAGGACGGACGGAGCTTTTCCGACACGACGGTCATCGTCAGCGGAGGAAACCAGGGACTCGAGCTTGCCTGCAAGGCCTTCTGCAACGAGGGCGACGTTGTCGTATGCGAGGATCCGTCGTTTATCGGAGCGCTCAACTCCTTCCGATCCAACGGCGCCGTCACTCTCGGAGTCCCGCTGCGCGAAGACGGCATCGACACCGAAGCGCTGGAGAACCTGCTCAAAACCGAAAGAAGAGCGAAACTTCTTTACGTCATTCCGACGTTCCAGAATCCTTCGGGGATCACGACCTCTCTTGAAAAAAGAAAAGAGATATACCGCATCGCGCTGAAATACGGAGTGATGATCCTCGAGGACAATCCCTACGGAGAACTGCGCTTCGCGGGGACGGAGGTCCCGACGATAAAGAGCATGGACACCGAAGGCATCGTGATCTACTGCTCATCCTTTTCGAAGATCCTCTCGTCGGGCATGCGCGTGGGATATCTTACGGCTCCCGAGGAGGCGATGCAGAAGATAGTCGTCGCGAAGCAGGTCGAGGACGTTCACACCAATATGTTCTTCCAGATCCTCTGCTTCAGATATATGACCGAAAAGAACTTCGACGGACATATCGCCGACGTGCGCGGGATCTACCGCAAAAAGTGCGCTCACATGCTCGCATGCCTTGACGAATACCTCCCGGCGGAGCTGAAATACACCCGACCGGAGGGCGGCCTTTTCGTCTGGTGCACCCTCCCGGACAAGATAAAAATGGACGAATACGTGAAGCGCTGTCTTGCGCGCCGCCTTGCGCTGGTGCCGGGAAGCGCCTTCACACCGGTCCAGGGAGCCCCCTGCAACTCGGTCAGGATGTCATACTCCACCGAGAACGACGAACGCATCGAACGCGGATGCCGCATAATGGGAGAGGTCGCCCGGGAAATGCTTGACGAGTAAAGGAGATATAACGAAATATGCTTGACGGACAGAAGGTCAGTTTTTCCGGGGTACAGCCCTCGGGAAACCTGACGATTGGAAACTATCTCGGCGCCATTAAGAATTTTGCCGAGTACAGCGAAAAATACAAAACGTTTTACGGCGTGGTCGACGAGCACGCGATAACGGTGCGCCAGAATCCCGCCGAGCTGCGCCGCCGTACCTACGAGACGCTGGCTCTTTACATTGCCGTCGGACTCGATCCCGAAAAGAACACTCTTTACGTTCAGTCGCACGTGCCGGCGCACGCCGAGCTTGCGTGGATCCTCAACTGCTACTGCATGTTCGGCGAGCTGTCGCGGATGACCCAGTTCAAGGACAAAAGCGCGCGCCACGCCGACAATATAAACGCCGGGCTTTTCACCTACCCGGTGCTGATGGCGTCCGACATTCTGCTTTACCAGACCGACGTCGTGCCGATCGGCAGCGATCAGAAACAGCACGTCGAGCTGACCCGCAACATCGCGGACAGATTCAACCAGATCTTCCCCGACACCTTCACGGTGCCGGAGCCGGTAATACCGAAGTCGGGCGGCCGCATCATGTCGCTTGCCGAGCCCGAAAAGAAGATGAGCAAATCGGACGAGAACGAAAACGCGACCGTCCGCGTTCTCGACGACCGGGACACGATAATCCGCAAATTCAGACGCGCAGTCACCGATTCGGGCAGCGAGATCAGACGCTCGCCCGACAAGCCGGGCGTGTCGAACCTGATAACGATATATTCCTGCTTCACCGGGAAAACGCCCGAAGAGGTCGAAGCCGAATTCGACGGCCGCGGCTACGCCGAGTTCAAGACGGCTGTGGGAGAGGCCTGCGCCGACGCCCTCGCACCGGTGCGCGAAAAGTACTTTGAGCTGCTGGCCGACAAGGGGTATCTGGAGGAAGTGATGAAAAAAGGCGCCGGAACTGCTGCCTATTACGCCAGAAAGACGCTCTCGAAGGTCCGCCGGAAGATCGGATTCGTCAATCTGTGAGGAAAAAATGAAAATCGGTTTCATTTCTCTCGGATGCCCGAAAAACCAGCTGGACACCGAGGTCATGCTTCACGAGCTTCTCGAGGCGGGATACGAGATCACGCCGGAGGAGACCGAGGCGGATATTATTATCGTAAACACCTGCGCCTTTATCGAATCGTCGAAAAAAGAGTCGATCGACAATATCCTCGACGTCGCGTGGCTCAAAAAGAACGCAAAACTGAAGGGAATAATCGTAACCGGATGCATGACCGAGCGCTACCGGGAAGAGGTCCTCACGGAATTTCCCGAGGTGGACGCGGTGCTCGGCGTCGGATCGATCCACAAGATCGTCGAGGCGGTACAGTCGGTCGAAAAGCGCGGGCGGGGGTATGCGAGCTTCTGCGACCGCGACTGCGTCGCGCTCGGCGGCGACCGGGTACTTACCACGCCCCCGTTCTGGACTTATCTGAAGATCGCCGAGGGCTGCGACAACCGCTGCGCCTACTGTGCGATTCCGTACATCCGCGGGAAATTCCGTTCCCGTCCGCTGGAGGAACTGGTCGAAGAGGCGAAGCAGCTCGAACGGCTGGGAGCGATCGAGATCAATATCATAGCTCAGGACATAACACGCTACGGACTCGACCTTTACGGAGAATACTCGCTGGCGCGCCTTCTGCGCGAGCTGACGGCGGCGACGAAGCGCCCGTATTTCCGGCTGCTTTACTGCTATCCGGACAAGGTGACCGACGAACTCGTATCCGAGATACGCGACAATCCCCGCGTTCTGAAATATATCGACATGCCGCTTCAGCATATATCCGATCGGATGCTCCGCGCCATGAACCGCCACGGCGACGCTGCCATGATACGCGAAAGAATAGCGAAGCTGCGGCGTGAGATCCCCGGGCTCGTGCTGCGAACGACCTTCATAACCGGTTTTCCGGGCGAGACGGAAGAGGATTTCGAAGAGCTTTGCGAGTTCGTAAAAACGACCCGTTTCGACCGTCTCGGCGTCTTCCCGTATTCGCGCGAGGAGGGTACTCCCGCAGCGGATTTCGAAGATCAGATCGACGAGCAGGTAAAGCAGGACAGAGCCGATATAATCATGGATCTGCAGGCGCGGATCAGTTCCGAAAACAACGACCGGATGATCGGAAAGACGGTGCGCGTGCTTGTCGAGGACTTCGACCCGGTGTCCGGGATGCATTTCGGCCGTTCTTATGCCGACGCGCCGGAGATCGACGGAAAGATATACTTCCGCGCCGCGCGGAGGATAGTTCCGGGACATCTTGTAGACGTAAAGATAGAGGAAGCGCTGGATTACGATCTTTGCGGAAAAGCGATCTTATGAATGAATCCGAAAGGACGGGGACCTGCCCCGGCTGATCATGGATACTGCCGATAACAAAAAGAAAAAAATGAACCTGCCGAACAGGCTCACTCTGGCACGCCTTTGTCTCGTGCCTTTCTGCGTCGCCGCTGCGGCGATGCCGCCCGACGCGGTGATACCCGGGATGTTCCCGGTCGTCGCCGCCCTGATTTTCGCCGTTGCGTCATTTACCGACATGCTCGACGGAAGGATCGCGAGAAAATACAATCTGATAACCGATTTCGGAAAGTTCCTCGATCCTCTCGCCGACAAATTCATCGTCATCGGAACGATGATGGCGGTAACCTACAGCAACGAAGCGATAAGGCCCTGGTTTTTCTGGGTCGTGCTGACCGTAATATTCCGCGAATTCGCCGTCACCTCGCTGCGTCTGCTCATCAGCACGACAAGCGGAGAGGTCGTCGCCGCGGCAATGCCGGGGAAGATAAAAACCGTTGTGCAGATGATATGCGTTCTGTCGTCGCTTGTCGAGCCTGTTATCCTGCGCGCAGCGGGAGCCGGAGAGGGATTGCAGAATTTCCCGCCGGTAACTCTGACCTTTTCGGTCCTTACCGTCGTTTTCACGCTTTGGTCGGGTATCGGCTATTTCGCCGGATATACGAAGAATCAAAAGGAGAAACAATGAAAAGATTTATCGCTCTTGCTCTTGCCGTGGTTGCGGTCTTTTCCCTGGCTTCCTGCGGAGCCGCAACGCCGCTGACCGTCGTGACCGGTGACGGCACGGCAAACACAACCGCAGGCACGCCGGAAGACACGGGAAACACGTATTATCTGCAGGTACCCGAGGGGATTAGTCTGCTCAGCGCACCGGTTTTTTCCTCGACGCGCAAAATAGAAAGAATCACCGATAATTTCAAACGGCAGTACGCTTCGTTTTCACTCGAACTGCTGAAAAGGGCCGGAAACGGGAAGGCCGCGCTCGTATCCCCGCTGTCGGTCCTCTGCGCCATGCTTATGACGGCAAACGGAGCACGCGGAGAAACGCTCGACGAGCTGGAGAAGGTGCTTTGCGGAGATCTCAACGTCGAAGAGACAAACGCTCAGCTGTTCAGTTTCTTCGAGAGTCTCGGGAACAGCGCGGACGCGAAATTCGAAAGCGCGAATTCGGTCTGGGTCACCGACGCTCCGGATTTTCACGTCAGCGGCGATTATATAAAACTCGTCGAAAACACCTTCCGCGCGGATATATACTCGGCTCCCTTCCCGGACGCCTCAACCGTCGACGCGATCAACCGCTGGTGCGCCGTTCACACCGCCGATATGATAAAGAAAATTTTGAATTACGACGACGTCAGCCGGGACACCGTGATGGTGCTGCTCAACGCCCTGTATTTCGACGCCGTCTGGTCGGAGCAGTATCAGCCGCACAGCGTCAGCGAGGCCGTCTTCCACGGCCTGTCGGGCGATAAAAAGGTCACTATGATGTATTCGACCGAATACCGGTATATCGAAGGAGAGCACGAGACCGGATTCGTCAAATACTACGCCGGTTCGAAATACGCTTTCGTCGCACTCCTTCCCGACAGCGGGACCGACATTGCCGATTACGTTGCGTCGCTTGACGGAGAGCGGTTCGTCTCGCTCTGCAAAACCAAAAGCACGCAGGTGAGGTGCGGACTGCCGAAGTTCTCCTTCGACTGGTCGGGCTCTCTCGTCGACGTTTTGTGCGGTATGGGAATCTCGCGGGTGTTCACCGAAGCGTCCGACCTGTCCGGGCTCGGTTACTGCGACGGCGGCGAAGCGCTTGCCGTCAGCAACGTCATTCACAAGACTCATATCGACGTCGACGAGTCGGGTACCCGGGCGGCTGCGGTCACCGCCGTGATAGTCAACAGGGTCACTTCGGTAGGTCCCGAGCCGGATCCGAAGAAAGTCATTCTCGACCGGCCGTTCGTTTACGCGATAGTCGACGCCGCAACGATGCTTCCGGTCTTTATCGGTTTTCAGACCGACATCGGCTGACGCGCGGATCTTTGGATGGAAATCAGGAAAGCCGGGGCCGGTGATCTTGACAGGATTCTCGCCGTATACGAGACCGCCAGGGAGTATATGAGAAAAACCGGGAATCCCGATCAGTGGGGAAGGACCTATCCTCCGAAAGAACTGATCGAGGAGGATATCCGGACCGGGATCTGTCACGTTATCCGTGATGGCGGAGAGATCCGGGGCGTTTTTGCGCTTATACGCGGTATCGAGCCGAATTATCTGCGGATAGAAGGCGGAAGCTGGCTCAACGACCGGCCGTACCTGACGATACACCGCGTGGCGTCCGACGGGACGGT
>CACZSP010000101.1 GCA_902783905.1 uncultured Ruminococcus sp. | reverse complement strand
GGGCCTTTTTTGTTTTAATACGCCGATCACAAAATCGCATACTACCGCCTTTGCTCTAAAATCAATATAATTGTTTTGAAATCGGAAGGAGTTTTGATGATTCTGTAACCGGAATCACAAGAAACGGAGGAAAATGATATTTTTCACTGTTTGCTCTTGACAAATACCCCGCGGGGGTATATAATGATTACACGGCAGGATACCACGCCGGGGTATTATAAAAATCTCCGTGAGGTGTGCAGATGATAAAAAACGAAAAAACCGATCAGATCTCAGACCGGAAAAAGGATCGTGAAGAAAATGAACGCCGCGATCTGATGAACCGTCTGAAAAGGATCGAGGGTCAGGTAAGGGGGCTTCAGCGAATGATCGACGAGGACGCTTATTGCCCTGACGTGTTAACGCAGGCGTCCGCCGTCAATTCCGCAATAAACAGCTTCTGCAAGGTTCTTCTGGCAAACCATATCCGGACCTGTGTTGCAAACGATATACGCGCCGGCAGAGACGAAACGGTTGATGAGCTTGTGACGACGCTGCAAAAACTGATGAAGTAGCGCAGAAGGAGAACGGTATGGAACAGTATAACGTTACGGGTATGAGCTGCGCCGCATGCTCCGCCCGTGTGGAAAAAGCGGTATCGGGAGTACCGGGAGTTACTTCCTGCGCGGTGAGTCTCCTGACTAATTCAATGGGCGTCGAGGGCACGGCGTCCCCGGACGACGTCATACGCGCCGTGGAAGCCGCAGGATACGGCGCTTCGCTCAAGGGTTCGGAAAAACATACTTCTAAAGGCGAATCTCCTTCCTGGGCGGACGCGGACGCCCTGAAGGATCACGAAACGCCGAAGCTGAAGAAGAGGCTTTTCTTCTCGGTTCCGGTCCTTCTGATCCTGATGTATTTCTCTATGGGACACGGTATGTGGGGCTGGCCCGCGCCGGAAGCGTTCGACAATCTCGTTTTTCTCGGGCTTTTCGAGCTGCTGCTTGCCGTGATCGTGATGATTATCAACGGCAAATTCTTCACCTCCGGTTTCTCTTCCCTTTTCCGCGGAGCGCCCAATATGGATACGCTGGTGGCTCTCGGTTCCTCTGCTTCCTTTCTGTATTCTCTGGCCGAACTCTTTATTATGATCACGGCTCAGGGGGATGGCCGGCAGGAAGTCGTAATGAAGTACGGAATGAATCTGTACTTTGAATCGGCGGCCATGATCCCGACGCTCATCACCGTCGGCAAAATGCTGGAGGCAATGTCGAAGGGACGTACGACGGACGCCCTGAAAGGCCTGATGAAACTTGCTCCCAGGACCGCGATCCTGTGCAAGGACGGAGTTGAAACCGAGGTCGGGATCGAGGAAGTCAAAGCCGGCGACGTTTTTGCCGTTCGTCCCGGAGAACAGATCCCGGTGGACGGAGTCATCCTGAAGGGTATGACGTCCGTCAACGAATCCGCGCTGACCGGAGAAAGTATCCCGGTCGATAAAGCGAAGGGCGACGCGGTTTCCGCCGCGACGATGAATCAGCAGGGCTATATCGAATGCCGCGCGACGCGCGTGGGCGAGGACACCACACTTGCGCAGATCATCCGCACCGTTTCGGACGCCGCAGCGACAAAAGCGCCTCTCGCCCGAATTGCCGACAAGGTATCGGGAATATTTGTACCGGCCGTCATCGGGATCGCCATTCTGACGCTGATCGGCTGGCTGATCGCCGGAAAGACGTTCTCTTTCGCCATCGCGCGCGGCATTTCCGTACTTGTCATCAGCTGTCCCTGCGCGCTGGGTCTCGCGACGCCCGTTGCCGTTATGGTCGGCAGCGGCGTCGGGGCAAAGACCGGCATACTGTATAAAACCGCCGCGGCACTGGAAGGCGCGGGCAGGACGCAGATCATCGCGCTGGACAAGACCGGGACCGTGACGGAAGGTCGGCCACGCGTCACCGACGTGATCCCGTTCGGCACGGAAAGACAGGAACTGTTGCGCCTTGCCGCCTCGCTCGAAAGACGCAGCGAGCATCCGCTCGCAAAAGCGGTGACAGCAGAAGCGGAAGGAATGCCGCTTTCCGACGTAGACGATTTCGAAGCGCTGTCCGGGCACGGTCTTCGCGCCCGCCTTGACGGCAAGGAACTCCTGGGAGGAAGCTTACGATTCCTTGCGTCAAAAGGACTTGCCGACGAGTCGGTCACGGCTCGGGCGAACGCTCTTGCGGAAGAAGGAAAAACGCCTCTGCTGTTCGCGTACGACGGCAAGCTTTCAGGGATCATCGCGGTCGCGGATCCGATCAAGGAAGATTCGGCGCAGGCAATTCGCGAACTGAAGAATATGGGAATACAAACGGTGATGCTGACCGGCGACAACGAACGGACGGCAAACGAGATCAGCAGACAGGCCGGCGTTGACAGGGTCGTCGCGGGCGTTCTTCCGGACGGCAAAGCGGACGTAATCCGCATGCTCAAAGATCTCGGGAAGGTCGCTATGGTCGGCGACGGCATAAACGACGCGCCCGCCCTCACGGTTGCGGATAACGGCGTCGCGATCGGCGCAGGTACCGACGTTGCTATCGACGCGGCGGATATCGTAGTCATGAAAAGCAGACTTACCGACGTGACGGCGGCTATCCGGCTGAGCCGGGCGACTATCCGGAACATACACGAGAATCTGTTCTGGGCATTCTTCTACAACGTTCTGTGCATCCCGCTTGCCATGGGACTGTACGGCATAGAAATGAAACCGATGTACGGTGCGGCGGCAATGGCGCTTTCCAGTTTCTTCGTGTGCATGAACGCTCTTCGACTGAATCTGGTAAAGCCGCACGACGCAAAACGCGACCGTAAAGGAAAATCGATTCCCGCGGAAGCCCTGACGGAGATCGCTTCAGCGGAAACAAAAAAGGAGGATAAAACAATGACAAAAACACTGAAGGTGGAAGGTATGATGTGCACCCACTGCGAGGCACGTGTAAAAAAAGCTCTTGAAGCCGTTCCGGGCGTAGCGGGCGCCGTGGCGGATCATACGGCGGGTACGGCGGTCGTTACCCTTTCCGCTCCCGTCGCGGACGAAGTTCTTCGCGCGGCCGTTGAAGCGCAGGATTATAAAGTCCTCGGCGTGGAATGATACGTGATAAACGGCAACTCTGATTTTTCAATCAATACTATTCGGCGCCTATCGTTGACGATATATGATGAATCTCTAAATAATTCCCGGAGGACGGCTCTCGCCGTCCTCCGGGAATTATTATGCGAAAAGGATTAATGCGGTGCTTCTTTTGCCTTAAGCGCCTAAATCCGCCATGGCCGAGAACAGGATCGCCATCATGATTGCGGACATTTCCTCATCGGTCGCGGAGGTGACTTCCATCTGTGGAAGAGTAACCGTGAGAGCGGCAGGGAAAAATGCCTCCATCTGCGAGCCTTCTACGTCAATCTTGCATCCGACAATCTTGTGAGAGACCGTGTCGAAATAGAATATCGCAGGGACGTCGACGTACTGAGGTTCGGGTTCGGCGCCGGTCTCGGCGGCTGTGGTCTCTTCGCCGAATTCGTCAGACTCGACCGTTTCGCGGATCACTACCTCAACGGCGTCGCATTTGAGCGAAATGCCGTATTTTTCTTTCGTGATGGTGAGCGTCTCAAGATATTTGACCGAGACTATGGCGTCTTTATCCGCCGTCATATCCGAGATGTCTTCGGGTGTAATCGGAGCCGCTTCATCAAGTTCGCCGCTCGCCGGGGTCGAACTCTTGTACAGAACGTGCTGCACGGCTCCGTTTTCACCGGGCATATAGGCTTCGAGGTAGCTGTCGGTACCGATTCGGAAGGCGTTGTATCCGACGGTTTCCGAAAGGAAGAGCGACATAAGCGTGTCTCCGTTTTCGCAATCGAGAGATTTCATCGACATACCGCCTCCGACCATCTCGAGAGCGTAGTTCGCCCCGTAGGGTTGAGGAGCCGTTTCACCCTTGAAAAGCTGCTCGTAAAAAGCGTCTTTTTCGGAGTCGGACAGTTCCGCGGCGGTAGTGACGGTCGCGTCTGTGGTTACCGCGTCGGTCTCGGCAGCCGTTGTTACTTCGGGTTCACCGGTCGTTGTTGCCTCGGACTCGCCGGCGGTCGTTGCGTCGGGTTCCGGGTTTGTAGTGGTCGCCGCCGTTGACGACGGGGCGCTGTTCGTGTTATCTGCCAACGTAGTCCCCGCGGGGGTAGGATTGTTATTGTTGTTCGCGCAGGCGGCGAGCGATACGATCATCATTACCGAAATGATGACGGCGATAGCTGTGAGTGCTGAGCGTTTCATGATTTCTCCATTTCTTTTGTAATTCTCTAACAGTCTAATGAGTACAGAGAGATTGAATAATAACGCAAAATATTATATCATTTTGGAACGGAAAAATCAAGGGTAAATATTTCTCTTAATCTCGGGATTATTAAGGGCAATTATCGATGAATCACGAGTATAAAAACATGTATAT
>CACZSP010000100.1 GCA_902783905.1 uncultured Ruminococcus sp. | reverse complement strand
GGTCTCCGAACCGGCGGATACGTCGCATGACGGAACTTCGCCGGCAGACTGGACGGCGGCGACCGAAGCGGACACGACCGAAGACATCACCGCGACGCCCGGAACGACCGCCGAAGCGACAACAGACGAGGCAACCACCGAAGAGATAACGACCGCCGAAGTCACCACCGAAGAAATCACGACCGCCGAAGCGACTACCGAGGAGGTGACGACCGCGGAAGTTACTACCGAAGAAATCACGACCGCCGAAATCACAACAGCCGGGATCACGACCGAAGCGGTCACGACCCCCGAAGCGACCACCGAAGCCGTAACGGTTCCCGAGGTAACGACTGCCGAGGTCACAACCCCCGAGATCACCACCGTGCCGGTCACACCCGAGGCGACGACCGCCGAACCGCAGCCGCCCGAGCCCTACCGGCTCAGCGGCGACACCTCCGCTTTCTCGTTCACGCAGAAACCGGTATGCGACGAATACTCCCTGTCTGTAAAACTGTCCTACGCATCTTTCTTCAACAAGGCGGCGTCGACCGGTTTCGTCCTTCCCGGACTCGAGCAGTACTTCGTACCCCAGGGAATGGACCGCTGGGACGAGGCCGGAGTCTTCCTGATCTCGGGTTATTTCAATCCGACGACCTACAGCTCGGCGTCGGTCCTGCTTGCCGTCGACGCGACGACGGGGCAATATACCGGCGAATGGGTGATAAAAAACAAAAACGGCTCGGCTCACACCGGGCACGACGGAGGCGTCGCGGTGACCGCCACCGATATTTATCTTTCCACTTCGTCAAAGCTCTACCGCATCTCGCTCGAGCAGCTGAAGACGGTCGGCAATCACGGCGATCTTAAGATCGAGGAGGAAATATCGGTACCCGTACGCGCCTCCTACTGCAACTATTCGAACGGATACCTGTTCGTCGGCGAGTTTTCCATCAACGGCAACGCCTCATACACGATCACCGGACACGAGCACGGAGATTATTACGCCTGGACGGTCGCCTACCGCCTCGGCGCGGACGGCCGTCCCGAAAAAAATCCCGCCTTCGTTATCAGCACCCCGGAGCGTATCCAGGGATTCTGCATGACGGACGACGGCAGGATATTTATGACGAGATCATACGGCAGGACGAACGACTCCTATCTGTATATCACTTCTTCCTCCCCGCTCTCGGGCAGCCCGGCGGGCACGGTAAAGATAAACAAGGTCGACGTCCCGATCTACGAGACGGGAAGTTTTTCGTCGGTCAAAACCGTTCCGATGGCGGAAGGGTGCACCTGGCGCGACGGAAAAGCGTGGATAATCTTCGAATCGGGCGCATACTACTACAGGGCGTACAACCCCTCGAGCGTTTCGAAAAACCCGACCGACGTTATATGGAGCTTTGCTCCTTAATCCTCTGAATCCGTCAGTCTTTCGTACCAGAACAGATACTGCTGCGCGATTCCCGCGTAGCGCCCGAGCATATCAGGCGAAAAGCATCCCGGGAAATACTTCACTATCACGCGCTTTATCCAGACGTCTACCGGAAAGGCGTCAAGTCTTGAAAAGCCGAACAGAAGCGTGCAGGCGGCAACCTTGGGTCCGACGCCCCGCAGCGACTGCAGAAGCGCCGACGCCTCCTGGGTCGACGGCGCGTTCGCGACCTCTTCGAGCGACGGCCGTCCGGCGGCGACCGACGCCGACGCCGACGCGATATACCCGGCGCGGAAGCCCATGTGCATCCGCTTCAGCCTTTCCTCTCCGACGGCGGCGACCTTTTCGACCGAAGGGAAGGAAAACGCCTTTTCGGGAGCTCCGTGATTTCTCATGCGCGAAGTATCCACCTCGTCTCCCGCCTCCTCGCAGAGCCGTGCGACGAGAGAGCGTATCCTGGGTATGTTGTTGTTCTGTGAGATAATGAAGGAACAGAGGGCCTCCCAGGGGTCCTGACGCAGGACTCTAATCCCGTTCCCCGCCGCCGCTGCTTCGGCAAGCCGCGGAGAAGAGCATCCGGAAAGGATCTCGCGGTCGATCAGGGCGTAATCGAGATCGAGCGCGAAATACCGTTCCCACTTTTCCGCGAAGTCGTCCTCTCCCACGTTGTAAAGAGTGACCCTGTCTCCGTCCAGCGCCGCCGAGATATATTTTCCGAGAGCGACGCCTCCCCACTCCTGTTCGTGCGGGGTACCGGCGACCGGAGAAAATCTGAACGCCTGACCGCAGTCGAATATCTTTCCGGGGTCGAAATTCCTCACCCCCGAAAGAACGGTCGCGTCAACTTCTTCTTTTTCGAACGTTATTTTCCGATAATCCATGAAAAAACTCCCAAAAGGAACTGTTTTTGTATAATGGAGCAGATTTATACTACGCATATAAACGAGCATTTCGGCAGGGCCGCCGCCGAGCGCTCCTGCGGCTGTCCGGTGTGCTCGCTTTACCGGATGCTCGAGGAAAACGAGATAGAACTCATCCTCGGGGCGTCGATGATGGAGCCCGACGTCAGGATCAAAACCAACGCCCAGGGCTTCTGCGATATCCACGGAAGGATGATGTTCACCCGTAAAAACCGTCTGGGGATGGCGCTGACCCTTGAAAGTCACCTGGATCAGCTCCGACGCGAGGTGGACGACAAGCCGCTGGTCGTCGCGGGATTCCCGGCGCGCTCGAGGATCGCCGAGCTGGAATCCGACTGCTATATCTGCAGACGGATCGACCGGAATTTCGCGCATCTGATCGAAAATATCATATACGTCTGGAGCGTCGACCCGAAATTCCGGGAAAAGTTTTCACAACAGCCGTATTTCTGCCTTCCCCACTGGAGAGCGATGCTCCAGACGGCAAAGGAAAAACTGCCGAAAAAACAGAGCGGGGATTTTGCCGCCGCCGCGAAAAAGGTGGTCCTTCCTTATTTCGACAGTCTGCGCGAGGATATCTCCTGGTTCTGCAAAAAGTTCGACTACCGCTACGCCGACGAGCCCTGGGGAAATTCGAAGGACTCGGTCGAGCGGGCGCTGAAATTCCTGCGCGGAGACATGCACCGGCAGGACGGAGGGCAGAAGCAGTGATAGATCTTCTTTCCCTTCACAAGCAGTTCATCCTCACTCACCTGAAGGAGGGGGACGTCTGCGCCGACTTCACCATGGGCAACGGTCACGACACCGAATTCCTCTCGAAAACGGTCGGGGAGAGCGGGAAGGTTTACGCCTTCGATATACAGAAAAGCGCCGTCGAGTCGACGCGCGCGCGCCTTGCCGCCGCCGGATGTCCGGATAACTACGTACTTATCAACGACTCGCATCACAGGTGCGCAGAGTATATTAAAGAAAAGATCAAAGCGGGAATGTTCAATCTCGGCTGGCTCCCCGGAGGGGACAAAAGCATCACCACAATGAGAGAAACGACCATGCCTGCGGTCGAGGCGGCGATAGGACTTCTCGACCGGGACGCCGTGCTGACGGTCGCCGTATATCCCGGTCACCCGGAGGGAGACGCGGAAGGACGGATGCTCGAGGAGTATCTGTCCGGGATCTCCAGGTTCAGTTACTGCATAACAAAGATAAAGATCGTCAACTCGGCGGGATCACCGTATTTCTTTCTGATCGAATCGAAGTAAAGGAGCAAAGCGAATGGCGGACGGAAAAGGGCCTGACGGAAACGGAAGGCTGTCTGACAACCTTTCGGCGTCGCAAAAGGCGAGGGAACGCCGGACCGAGGCGCTTCGTCGCGCCGCAGAGGCGGAACGCGCCGAAGCCGAACGTCGGGAAAGAGCCGCGGCGGAGGAAGAACGCGCCCGCGCCGCCTCGCGCGGACGGCAGAAGAGCCGCGCCGGCAGAGCGCCTTCGAGGAAGACGGCAGCGAAAAAAAGAACAGGTGAACTCGCGGAAAAGATCGGCGCATTTCTCTCGCGCGTCAGGGAATTCTTTTCGCGGGCGGCAAGAAGGATTAAGGCGCTTTTTTCGTCGGTATCCGAATACGTCGTCCTTTACTGGAAGCCTTTTCTCGTTTCCTTCGCCCTGATATGCGTCGCAGTCGGGAGCGCCGTCGCGCTTGCGATTACGATAGGTCAGCGAGGGGTGAGAGACGGGCTTCCCGAACGGATAACCTACAGCGAGTTCGGAAAGATCAGGAACATCGACAGCGAGACGATAACCCGCGACGGCGTGCCCTACCTCGATCTCGGGCAGGTTTGCGCCTCCTTCGGAGCGTCGTTCTCTGGCGACCGGGAAGAGGTCAGGCTGACCCTTTCGTCGGGTGAGTCGGCGCTTTTCCGTCCGGGGACCGACGAGGTTTCGATAAACGGAGAGACCGTCCATATAACGGCTCCGGCGCTCTTCGAGGACGGCACCCTTCTCGTTCCGCTTTCCTTCGTCTCGGATTATATTTCGGGCGTCGACGCCGGAATATCCGAGGACGGAAAGATGATCTGGGTGGCGACAGAAACGGAGGACTCTCCCGGTGTCCCGGGATTCCGTTACAAAAATTCGCCGGAGCTTGACAGGATCCCGGAGGAAAACGCTCCGGAGGATTCTGGAATCTCTTGACTTTTAATCAAGGGGCTGTTTGGAAACCTCAAAGGATACCGAGGGATTAAAACAGCTCCTTTTTTCATATCAATAAACGGATGATAATAGTTTTGATTAATACCCGTTTCCGTAACCCTCACCCGGCGCCTAACGGCGCCACCCTCCCCCGGGGGAGGGCAAGGATGCGACGGGCGCGTGACAGCTCCCTGCCAAATTGGCGGCCAATTTGGCGTCCACAAGGGGGCCAAGGAAGCGGCGATCATTCGGGTATTATAGTCGATTCAATTATCTTACCGTAATAACGTATCATTTAGTATCCTGAACAGTCAATTTAGCCTTAATGAACGATGCGCAATATTCTTGCCTCCCTTGTGTAAAGGGAGGTGTCGCCGTAGGCGACGGAGGGATTGTTACCAGACAAATCGGAGACTGCTGAACAAAGGCGGTTATCTTTTATGCCCAACAATCCCTCAGTCACGCGACGAGCGCGTGACAGCCCCCTTTGCACAAGGGGGCCAAGAACGCGTGCGATCATTCAGATCCCCCTGTCGTTTCCAAAACCATTTATGAACAATTATTTACGGGGCTGCTTAATTTTCACGATTTCCTTCGTGGTATTTAAGCAGCCCCCTGTATTATTTTACCGCACTACGATATTGACTATCCTGTTCGGTACGACGATCTCCTTGACGACCGTTTTGCCCTCGAGGAAGGGAGCCGTTTTCGGATCGGCGTGAGCCGCGGCAAGCGCCTCTTCGCGGGTGCAGTCCTTCGGAAGCGTCACGACCGAACGAAGCTTGCCGTTGATCTGGACGGCGACCTCCACGCGGGCGTCGACGGTTTTTTTCTCGTCGTATTCCGGCCAGGGCGCGAGGGCGAGGAAGCCTTCGTTGCCGAGGCGCTCGTTGATCTCCTCGCAGATATGCGGAGCCACCGGGCAGAGCAGGCGGATGAACACGTAAAGCTCGTCTCTCGTCAGATGTCCGAGGGCGAATATCTCGTTGATCAGTCCCATAAGGGCGGCAATGGCCGTGTTGAACTTCATCGCCTCGATGTCTTCCGACACCTTCTTGACCGTCTTGTGGAAAGAGCTTTCAAGCTCGGGCGTCACGCCCTCTCCCGAGGCGATGACGAACAGATCGTCTACTCTTTCGAGGAACCTCTTGCATCCGCGGACCGAGCTTTCCGACCAGGGAGCGGCGGCTCCGTAATCGCCCATAAAGAGGATGTAGGTCCGAAGCACGTCGGCTCCGTACTCGTCGATGACGTCGTTCGGATCGACCACGTTGCCCTTCGATTTGGACATCTTGTCGCCGTCCGGGCCGAGGATAAGTCCCTGAGCCGTGCGCTTGGCGTAGGGCTCGCGCGTCGGGACGACTCCGATATCGTAAAGGAAGCGGTGCCAGAAGCGGGAATAGATCATGTGTCTCGTGACGTGCTCCATCCCTCCGTTGTACCAGTCGACGGGCAGCCAGTATGAAAGCTTTTCGGGATCTGCAAGGCATTTTTCGTTGTGAGGATCGATATATCTGAGGAAATACCAGCTCGAACCCGCCCACTGGGGCATGGTGTCGGTCTCGCGGCGCGCGTCGCGCCCGCACTTCGGGCATTTGCAGTTTACGAATTCGGGTATGCGCGCCAGAGGCGATTCTCCTCCCTGACCGGGAGCGAACTCCTTAACGTCGGGCAGACGGAGAGGCAGCTCCTCCTCGGGAACGGCGACCATGCCGCACCACGGGCAGTGAACGACGGGTATCGGCTCGCCCCAGTAACGCTGACGGTTGAACGCCCAGTCCTTCATCTTGTACTGGACTCCGCCCTCGCCTATGCCGCGGCGCTCCAGCTCGTTGACCATGGCGTAAATGGAATCTCTCTTGTTGTCGTATCCGTTGAGGAAGCCCGAATTGACCATTTCACCGTCGCCGGTGTAGGCGGCCTCTTCGATATTCCCGCCCTTTATGACCTCGATCACGTCGATCCCGAACTTGCGCGCGAACGCCCAGTCGCGCTCGTCGTGAGCGGGAACCGCCATGATGGCTCCGGTGCCGTAGCCCATCATTACGTAATCGGCGATGTATATCGGGATCTCTTTTCCGTTTACCGGATTGACGGCGCAAAGACCGTCGAGGCGCACGCCCGTCTTGTCCTTGACCAGCTGGGTGCGTTCGAATTCGGTCTTTTTCGCGCATTCGGCGCGGTAGGCGGCGACCTCGTTCATATTCTTGATATCCGCCGCGTATTCGTCGATCAGCGGATGCTCGGGCGCCATGACCATGAAGGTCACGCCGAAAAGAGTGTCCGGACGCGTCGTGTATATGCGGAGTTTTTTG